>JAYWGF010000132.1:0-1891 GCA_043778395.1 bacterium
TGACTTTGGCGTGATTTTGATGTCTGAAAAATTATATCTCAATCTTTGATTTTTCAGATTATTTCTTTCTTTTCACTCAGATTTTGTTGATTTTGAAAAGTATTGTACATTTGTTTTAATTTTTTATATTGCACTACTGCCCTATCTATTGCATTATCACTTTGAATACTACTTATTTCCATTTCGATTATTTAGATTAAATTTTGATAATGAATGTTTGGGATTTTTTACTGCTTGCATTAGATTTTCTGGTAATCTTACAAAAGTATTTCATCATTTTGAAACTACATTTAATCGATTTTTATAAAATATGTCTAAAAATTGATCTGGAGTGATATCTATTTTCGGTATTTTTTTAAATCATGATTTAACAAAATTTAAACTATCCACCTTTGAAACTTTAATATTTGCTTGATCGCAACTTGTAAAAAAAGCACTAGTTGTATGCTTTATATCAGTAGTATCTTCAAACCATGAATTTTCAGCATTTATGTCAGCGAATGCACCTCAAAGTGCTCATCACGCCTTTCATAATGCATTGAGTGTGATAGTTGTACAATTTTGATCAAACACATTATAATCATCGATAATATATTCACCACTTCATACATAACTAGGATTGTTAACTTTTTGCCCTTTAGTAGCTTTATCAAGAGTATGTTTTTCTATAGATTTACCATTTTCAATTTTTTTGCTATAAAAATCTATAATTGCATCTCTTTGTGATGCTGTAGTTCAAAAAAGAGGCACCTCTTCGGTGGATGATTCTGTTGCAGCATATTGTTGTTTTGAGTCAAAAACAAATAAACAACCATCTCACTTTGTATTTCATGCTCATCGCATTTCTCACCACCTTCAATATGAGTACACTTTTCAGTTGACTTGTAAGGCCATATGTCACCAAGGACGTCAAGCTACTTTTCATCATTTTGAATAAAGAATAGATAAAGGACAATTCTTTTTTAGAGTATTTATATTAGAATCATTTATCTCTTGAGTAGTCGATGGATAGGACTGTTTTTGTATAATATTAGCCAATACTCATTCTCCATTAATATAACGATTAAATTCTGATAATGAAATCTTTTTATCATTATTTTCATCATATCAATTCCTAAATACAGAATTCATATTTTCAATAAGTCTTGAGAAAATTTTACCTTTGATAAGGTTTGGGTCAATTTTATTTTTTGCTCAATATTGATTTGCTATTTTTTCAATTCTATCAAGAATTACTTTTCAATTAGTAAATTCGGAAGATTCCTTAATCTCTTTTTCAAAAGATTTTGTTTCATTGTCAATTTCATTGGTATTTTTTGTATTTTTTTCTATGCTCATTTTAGTTAGATATTAAGTTATAAATTTCATCAGATTCATCTCGCGATTCTTTTTGATCACGAGAGTTATTTTTTCTGGTGACACCATCTGAAATAAATTTTTCTGATTGAAGAGTATTGATTCACGAATTGCTAATCAGCTTATCTTGAATGTCATATTGCAATTCGATCTCTGAATGAACACGAGTCTGCTGATCACTAGTCATAGAATTTCGCTTATTTATAATCTCATCCTTAACTAATTCACTTAAATTTATAAGTGCATATAATTTTTCTCTAATGTGATTATCCATATGTGCAATAATGATAAACTGAATTTCGTAAACACGAACCATTATAATCCCAAAAAAGATTTTTGTCAAATTTGATCAAATCTAATAAAATTATGTATTGACATTTTTTCATCGTTTATCATCTCGATGATCGATTGCGAGCATAATAGCGTTGATCAAAACCATCATTGGCTTAGATGTTCATTTCAAGAGCATGGTCGTATTTGTAGCTACAGATCATCGTTTTTCTATACTATTATCTCAACTAAAATATCATACACC
>JAYWGF010000133.1:0-1879 GCA_043778395.1 bacterium
TGTTTATATATCTTCTATTTATTTGATTTTTTTTATATTTTTGATTATAATAATTTGATATATTTTTATTATAAAATACAACAAAATGAATACAGAAAATACAAATACTGATCAAAAAAATTCTCAAAATATTTTACCACAATGAGATATAGTACATCTTGACTCAAATCAAACTTTGCAAGAAGAAAAAAAGTCAGATAATATTACTGATATAAATAATAATCCTAAAAATATTCTGGATAATATAAATATACCTTTGCAATCTGACAAACCCAAAATAAATCTTCAAGTCAAACAATGAAATAGAGTTTCGTCTTCTGGACTACTTTTGTGATGTGTGGCATTTTTTGTTGTGTTTGTATGAATTTTATTTTGAGCTTTATTTTTTTCTACAAGTAATCCTCAAACTCTCCAAAGCATAGGTTTGGACTCTGCTACAGTAAAAACTTTGCTAAATGTATTTGCAGGATTATTTTTTGGTGTAATAATATTGAGTTTGTTGTGATTGACATCTTACAATGGATATAAGGCTGCAACCATAAAAGATTGATCAAAAGCAAAAAATATTTTTGGCTTAGTGGTGAGTCTCTTGTTTATGTTGATTTTTGTGGGATTGGCTTTGTTTAGTTTTAGTAAGATAAAAGATATACAGATATCCGGAGGGTTGTGATCTAGTAATCTTATTTTGCCATATATGGAAATAAAAAAAAATCCAAATGATCTTAGCTATACTAGCGATAAAAGGTTGATTTTCACTACAAATACAAAGATAATCTGACCTGTAAATATATTTTATCAAATAAATAATCAATTATTTACTGATCAAATATTATCCACAATTTGACAAAATTCTACAATAAATTATATTAAACTGGACTGTGGAAATGGTCAGATACTAGACAGTAGAACTTCTCCATTTAATCAAAGCTTTTTTTGGTGAGATCCTTGTTTTTATACCAATAAGTGAACTTATGAAGTAGTTTTGGAATATAATTATACTGCTCTAAATGGTATAAGCAATAGCATCAAGCAACCTGTAGGTAGTATAGATGTGATATCAGATATTAGTTTTTTGTGAACTAGTCAAAAATATATATTTAATGATAAAAAATCTGAAATCATAGTAGGTAATAGTCCTACCAAAGTAAGCATAAATGCACAAAAGATATTTACAGATTTGTGATTGACTGATGTAAATATAGCTCGAGATTTAGACGGTAATGGCACTATAGATAAAAAAGATAGAGCTGATTTTACACAATATTATCTTACTCCAAAACTCTATAGTATATATTATACTTTGCCAAATTTTGATTATACTTTTGTAGCTAAAGTTAGAGTAAATGCAGGAGATGTTCCTCTGTGTAAAGTTACTACAGAATCACTTTGAGATTCAAATTATAAATTTGGTATTGTGATAGATGACAACCAGATAGATATACTAAATTACAAATTTGATATAATAGATCAATCAAATGGTGATATAATCAAATCTATAAATTCTGATAAAAAAATTATGGAATATGGTTTTGATGCAGGTAAAATATACAAAGTAAGATGATTTTTTACCACTACAGAAAATAAAAACTGATTATGTGAATCTGATGACATAAATATAGGTAATAAGTCACGCAAAATATTGACTACTTTTTTTACCAAATTACCTACAGAAAACGATTACAATAAAATAGATATTTCATGACAAAATACCATTAGTGACAGTATTATAGAAATAAATGATTTGCCTATATTACTACAATTTAGAATTGAAAAAACAGTAGCTACTGTCGCAAGTCCAAAATACGAAGTATATATGAATAGTAAAATAATAAATCCCTCATCTCAATGAGTATATACTATCAGCATAGAAGATTCAAAA
>JAYWGF010000134.1:0-19056 GCA_043778395.1 bacterium
TTTTATATTATTATACATGAATTATTATATATTTGAGTAAACAACTAATATAATATATAATTCATGTATTTTTCAAACTATTTCGCAAGAAGTCTATTATCTAAAATCTTCATAATCTGAAGTATATGGTTTTTTGTTTATTACTTCAGAAAAAAAATTGCATACATATATATAGATAGTTTTTATAGTTCATTGTTTGTTTAGTCTTCTGGCTGATGTGGGCATAACCAAATTCAAAGCAAATTTACATTTAGCAAATTTACTTGCTCTACGAGCCGCATTTGTATCTTCTCAATAAAATTTTATATTCGTGTCAAATCATAGCATCTTATCAAGTATATCTTTGCGGAATATCATATTTCCACCAACTCAAATATATCAGAGGAAGATATATATTGGATATGCAAAAAACCCCCAGTATATGACTGATCAAATATAATTGATAATACCAGCATCATAGTAATAATATGGTCCACTCAAAAATCATAATTCTTTATCGTCTTCAAAATATTTTATAATTTTTTCATATCGTCATATAGGCATACGAGTGTCAGCATCTATATATGCTATGATATCTCAAGTAGCTGCCAAATATCAAGTCTGGCGAGCTATAGTAAGTCATTTTTTTCCTTCATATATATATTTTACATTAGAAAATTTCCTGACCTCATTTGCTGTTCAGTCAGTACTTGCATTATCAACTACTATGATTTCATATATATTTGGAGCATTTTTGATTATACACGCTAGGCATTTTGATATATATTTTTCTTCATTGTAAGCTGGTATTATAATAGATATTTTCATAATATTGATATTTTATCTAAAATGTTCATCTTTTGGATTATAAGCCTCTTTTTTTATAATTTCATAAAAAAATGCTTTTATATAACTTATATTTGTTTTAAGAAATCAAGCTCAAGTAAATCTTCTATAAGACGTAGGTATAATAATTTTACTTTTATAAACACATTTTTGTATTTTACTAGCTCTACGAGCTGTATTCACATCATCTCAGTAAAATTTTAATGAAGTATCAAATCATCATATCTTATCTAATACAGATTTTTTTATTATCATATTTCATCAATTTCCTACATATCAGATTATTTCTCTCAATATTGGTACCCAAATATACCAGACTATTTTTGAATAAAAATTTTGTAAAAAATTCGCATCATAATAAGAATATCATCATACAAGTGTTCATATCTCTGAGTTTTTTATAAAAATATCAATTACATACTTTGGCCGATTTATAGGAATTTGAGTATCGGCATCAATAAATGCTATCAGATCTCATTTTGATACTAAATATCACGCTTGACGAGCAAAATTTGTTCATTGTTTTTTTTCGGATATAACTTTTACATTTGAAAATAGTTTTGCTATTTTGGCTGTATTATCATTGCTATTATTATCCACTACAATTATTTCAAGAACAAATCATAATTTTTGTGCATTAAATATATAGTTTAGGCAATTTGATATATATTTCTCCTCATTAAAAGCAGGAATTATTATTGACAAAGTCAGATTATTCATTTTATTTTATCTATTATAAAGTTATTTTTTCTTATTCAAATATATATATATTCATAGTATCACTAAAGCCAATATCACAAATATATATCATCAATAATCTAAGTATTTCAGAAAATTATCATAAAATTCTCAAAAGTAATATCATAAAGTTATGTAAATAATTATTTGCAAACAGCTTACCGGAATTGATATACATAAAAATTGCCAAATAGGAATTTTAGCTAGTCCGCAAGCTATTATTGGTATGCCTCATATACCATATATCATTTTACTCATTATGGTTTTTACTTTATTTTTATTTATTTGTAAGCTTATAGCTACAACTTTTTCTGTGGATATATTTATATAATGACCGTATTTATTTATAAATTTTATACCTCAATAATATCAAAAAAAATAATGTAATATATCACTTACGGTATCAGCTATCAATATTATCACAAAAGCAATATATATATTCAATAATCAAATTGAAGATAAATATCAAGAAATAAATGTAATTATTGGTCATTCTATGACAACTAAAGGAAATAATCCCCAATATCAATAATGTAGTATTAAGTTTTCTATATTATTATTTTTATGTGTTAAACATATATAATATTATAAATATATATATACTAAATCAACTATAAATTTACTTTTATTTACTTGTAAAATATACAATTGCAAATTGAAGTAAAATATATATACTTTGACCATCAAAGTCAGAATATTTTTTATATATATTTCTTATAATCTGACTACAAAATAGTCTTTTTTTTATAATCAACAAAACATACATGTCTAGGAAAGAAATAAGAAATATAGCAATTATAGCTCATGTGGATCATGGTAAAACTTCTTTGGTGGATTGTTTATTAAAGCAATCTGGTACTATGAAGGTAGAAGAATGAGCAGAATTGATAATGGATAGTAATGACCAAGAAAAAGAGAGATGAATCACTATATACAGCAAAAATACTGCCGTAATTTACGATGGTAAGTTGATAAATATTATAGATACTCCATGACATGCTGATTTTGGTTCTGAAGTACAAAGAGTTTTGAGAATGGTAGATTGTGTATTATTGGTAGTGGATGCATATGAATGACCTATGCCTCAAACTAAATTTGTACTCAAAAAATCTCTAGAGCTTGGTTTCAAACCAATAGTGGTTTTGAATAAAATTGATAAACCTACTGCTAGACCAGAATGGGTTTTGGATCAATTATTTGAATTATTTATATCTTTGGGTGCTACTGACGAGCAAGCTGATTTTCCACATATATATGCAAGTGCAAAAAATGGTTTTGCTATGGTAAATCTTGATGATCCGCAGATAGATATGAAGCCATTATTTGAAAAAATATTAGATTTGGTAAAACCTGCCTCCGATACTACAAATGAACCTTTTCTTATGCAAGTTGCAAATTTAAAGTATGATAATTTTGTAGGTAGAATGTGAGTAGGTAGAGTATACAAATGAATTTGTAAAGCTGGACAGCAAGTTACTATAATAGCAAATGATGGTACAAAAAGAAATGGAAAAATAAATAAAATTTACACTACATTATGAATTAGTCAAATTGAAACACAAGAGTGAGTTTGTGGAGATATCATAACTATAGCTGGTATAAGTGATATATTTGTGTGAGAAACTATTTGAGTTGGGGATTTTGATGCATTGCCTACTATCAGTATAGATGAGCCTACTATGAAGATGGAATTTTTGGTAAATGATAGCCCTTTTGCAGGTAAAGAAGGTAAATATATGACTACTCGCAATCTCAAAGAAAGACTTGATAGGGAATTGCAAACAAATGTATGATTGCGTTTGGAAGAAAATGCTGGTAAGTTTGTAGTATCAGGTAAATGAGAACTTCACTTATGAGTACTTATAGAATCTATTCGTAGAGAATGACGAGAAATGCAAGCAGGTGCACCGGAAGTAATATTTAAGATGGTAGATGGTAAAAAATATGAACCCATAGAAAATATAATCATAAATATAAAAGAAACTTTGGCAGGTAGTATAATAGAAGCAATCTCAAATCGTAAAGGTACTATGATGAGTATGAATAATGAAAACGGAATGACTATATTAGAATTTGAAATACCTACTAGATGATTGTTGGGTTTTCGTGCAGAATTTATATTACTAACAAAATGAGATGGTATCATTTATGGTGCTTTTTCTCATTATGCTCCCCATGTTTGACAAATCAACAAAAGGCAGGTAGGTAGCATGATTAGTGGTAATACTTGAGTAGCGATGAAATACGGTATATTCAAACTTCAAGAAAGATGACCTATATTTGTAGATCCGGCACAAGCTATATATGAAGGTATGATAGTCTGAGAGCACCTCAAATGATGAGATCTTATTATAAATCTTACTACCAATAAACAAATGACCAATGTACGTAACGCAGGCAATGATGAGGCCATGAGACTTGATCCTATAGTGCATATGACTTTAGAAGATGCATTATGATATATATCTACTGATGAGTTAGTAGAAGTAACTCCCAAAAATATTCGTATTCGTAAAAAATATCTTACAGATAATGCAAGAGCTATAGCAAAAAAAAATAATCAGTTGTAGTGTGTATATGTTTTACAAAATAATATATAAAAAAAATCAGTATTTGCTGATTTTTTAATTTATTTAATATATATTTTATTATTGAAGGCTAGCAGTATCTGTATTAGTATCAACTTGTGCTCAACTATCATTTATATCAGTTGTATCTGATGAATTCATATTAGCGTCTGATGGATTCACAGTTGCGTCAGTTCATGTTCTGTAATCAACTTTTAATGTATTTGGCATTTCGTCACCAGTCATCATCATTCAAGTATCTACAACATTTGTATTTACTACAGAAGTTCCACATCATACCAAAAATAAACTACAACTCAATAATCATAATCACAATATAATATTTATCTTTTTCATGTTATTTTTTTATAATATAAAATATGTACTATTATTATTTTTCTTTTTGATAATTGCAATAGAAAATTTATATATATTTATAGGTTTCTTCCCATATAGTTTTGACTGTACTATCAATCAAATAAGCTATATGTGGAGTTATTATTATATTCTCAAATTCTACAAATTTCATCAATCAATTTATTGATTTATCCTTGATAGTGTCTAGTCATATATACAAAAACTTATTTGCATTTGCTAATAAAGCATCCTCATCAATCAAAGATCAGCGTGCTACATTTATGAGTATCATGTCTTGTTGCATAAGAGATATAGCCTGACTATTTATCAGCGCTTGCATTACAAGCCAAAAATATAGCATTAGAGTCAAAATATATCTTATATAACTCTGTATATATATCATAAACTATCAGCTAAAATTGTGTTTGGGTATAAATTATACGCAATTACATTTGCACCAAAAGTTTTGAGATATCTAATAATTTCAAAATCAATCTTACCAGTGTGTATTACTTAACGGTTGTATTATTTATATTTTTGAGAGATTTGGTATAAGTAAAAGTATATTTTGGGGACATCTGACTGCTAGGGGCGTAGTTGACGATTAGCTTCCAAAAACATAGCCAAAGCATGTATAGCTGTTAGATGTGGATCATATCATGGTACATGATTTGTACTTATTCATTTACTTTGGTGTATTCTATATCTACATAATCTGTACTTACTCTACGGCATATGATTTCTTCCGAATTTGAATACATATCTATAACCTTGGAGGTGATTCTAGAACTAATAAAGACCGATATAGATTGGGCTTCAGCATCATATTTTGCAGTTAGCTCATTTAGTAGATTTGGTATATATATTATTTTATTGTCTGACTTAGATTTTTTAGTTCAAATCTATAATTCAATTTTTGTTATCTCAATACAAAAATATCATCAAGCTATTATACAATGATATAATTTTATTTTTATTTTTTTCAAAATCTTGAGTATCGGTTATCAAACTGTGAAGATTTTTACTAACCAAGTCGGCAGTATATCGTAAATCTTTACCCTCTTGTGTTTGATGAAATATATCATACTGTCTTAGTAAATTTTTACTAATATATATATATCCATTATCAATAGTTTGTGAACTATTATCATCATGATATTTTTGCAAACTTTTTATATTTTTAGGAATTGATTTAAGTTCTCAATTTATATAGTGATAAATTGGAAATAATCTATTTCCATAATCTCAACTATATATATACATATCACTAAGATTTCATTTTTTGTAATCAATTATCTTATTTAGTAATGATATAGCCATATCATCATCTCTTACATACTCAAATAGCTTATTATTATTTTTTTTATTTACTTGTGATTTCAAAAAATCGTACAATTGTTTATATATGTCTTTTTTTCATTTTTGATTTCATAAAAAATCTAATAACTTTGGAGTATCACGATTTCGTCATAATATTTCCATAAAATAAATTATATCACTATCGTCAAAATTTTCTTCAAGATTATCTTTTGATGATTGTAATCATATTTTTTGTGTGAATTCTGTCCATTTTCATTTTATTGATTCTAGCATTTTGTAATTATTATCAAGATAAATTTTTTATATTAGTAATATATTCTGACATTTTAGCTTGAGTAGATATATTCATTTTCCAATTTGCTTATATTAGTTTTTTCATAGATTTGACTATATTATTATATATATATTGATAGTTATTCTTAATATAATTTATTTCTATTATCAAAATCACGTCTAAGAGATTCGAATTGTCATTTATTTATTTTTTTATCTATTTTATTTTGTAATTCTTTAGGGGTTTCTAATAATATATCAAAAAGTGCTGATTCTATTTGATCTTCATCCAAAAAATCATTTTTTCATAAATATAATAATTTCGTTATTCTAGAAATAATTTCTAGTTTTATATTTTTTTGTTTTTCTTGATTATATTTATCAAAATCACCTTTAATCACCTTAATTTTTTCTTTTATTTCTAATAAAAATTTTTCGTTATCTTTTATTTCTTTAACTAAAGTTTTTATATTATTTTTTAATATATTTATTTCTGTAATAATATTTGGATATTTTTGTTTTAAGACTATATCAATTATTTCTAATTTTACTTTGTCTTCGTATAAATAATTCATTATTTTGACAGAAGTTGATCAATCTAAGTTTAATTTTAATAACATATTATCTATAATATCAAAAGATTCACTCAAAAACTGATCTTTATTTATTTTTGGGAAAACAATTTTTAATTTTTTAAAGTAATCATTTAATCATTTTTTATAATTTTTATCAAGTTTTAGTAAACCATATTCATTAAATAATTCTCTTAATTTTGTTTTAAATTCTTTTACATAGTCCTCTTTTTCTATTAATTTTAATTTTATATTTGATAAGTCTTGATTAATCTTAAGATTATTATTTTCCAATTTTGTTATTTCTATTTCCATTTCTTTTATTTTATTTTCGTCTCCTGTTATCTTTGATTCTATTTCTGTTATGACTTTTTTTTGAGGACTATTATGCATATATATATTTATGATATAAATTTATTGACAATATATAAATATTATGTTTATGTTTTCAACATATATTTTATAATATATTATAAAATGCTAAATATACAAAATATTATAAAATATATATCACTACTTTGTTAAATATATTATTATACAAAAATAAAACATTGTAATGTATTTATCCAACAAAAAAATCTGAATTATATTATATAGTCAGATTATTTATTGATATATATTATTTTTATAATTGAGAAGATGGTGCCCAAGGGGGGACTCGAACCCCCACACTCTTACGAATACCAGATTTTGAGTCTAGCGTGTCTACCAATTTCACCACCTGGGCATGTATATATAAATACTTTTTTTGAGACAAAATTCAATTGATTTTTTGCTAGCTTTTTCTATGATTTGGTTGTATTTATATATTTATGACTAATATGTCTTTTGACTTAAATAAAGTTACTCTTATATGAAGATGTACTGCTGAAATATCTACCAAAATCATAGAATCTAACAAATTATCGATAACTAATTTTGTATTGATTACGAACGATAGTCACAAAACAGAAACTTGATACAAAAATGAGGCAGAATATCATAAATGTATAGCTTTTGGAATAAACTCCGAAGTGTTGGCAAAATACTTGACCAAAGGTAAACAGCTATATTTGGAAGGTAAATTGAGAACTAAAAAGCGAGAAGCAAATGATTGAACTGCTAGATATACTACAGAAATTCTTGTAAATAATTTTATATTTTTGGATCATAAATGAGAAGAAGATCCTATGTCAGACAATATATAATCTATGAAAACAAATGATATTATTATCAAAAGCTATGAGCATATATCTGAAGATACAAAATTTATCAGATTAGTCACAATAACTAATTTTGTACATAGTTTGGTTTTTGTGTTTGTGTTGATTTATAACTTATATATGTTATTGGATCATTTTGACAGTAGTATAAATATAGATGTAGCAAAATATATATCTCAAATCCTTCTTACGCCAAATATTATACCTATATTTGTGGTAGTAGGTATATTATTGCTAGTAGGGCAGTTGTTGTTGCCACCAATTGGAGAAGCGGCTTGTGTATATTACTTGGATGATCCAGAACACAAAGGTAAAGATTCTTTATCCAAATGATTACCTAAATTTTTTCAATTATTTGAATACGATGGTATGTTTTATTTCTTTACATATTTTACATTTGCTGTTTTTGTAAGTAGGCTTTTTATACTTGATATTATTTATGAACCTATAGTTATGGCTTTGGTGATAGTATGGTGAATACTAGTACTTTGTGTAAATATATGTATACCTTATGCTAGATATATAATCATACTAGAAGACAAATCTATAGCAGATGGCATAAGTGAAGCAGTAACTATGACTATAAAAAATTCTGTACTCAGTATAAAATTGGCCCTAATTACTCTTATACTAAATCTTAGATTTATAATAAATATATTATTTGTAGTAGGTATACCATTGGCTTGCATATATATAGTTGTTTATTTTGATTTTGATAAAAATATATTTGTCAAATATGGTATATATACTATAGTCTGACTATTAACATTATTGTTAGCTTATATAAACTGAATCATAGAGTCATATTTTATGTGTATGTGGTACGAAGCTTACAAATATAATAGATCTAAAGACGATATCACAAGTTCTATAACCTAAACATATGATATATATTTGATTTTTCAAGAAAAAATACACCAAAATTACA
This sequence comes from bacterium, assembly GCA_043778395.1. Taxonomy (GTDB): domain Bacteria; phylum Patescibacteriota; class Gracilibacteria; order Absconditabacterales; family Absconditicoccaceae; genus JAYWGF01. The sequence goes on from JAYWGF010000134.1 coordinate 8,783, forward strand.
AAATTTATTATATGAACTTGAATCTAATTACTAAATATATATGTATAAACTACATTTTTTATATTCGGAAATCGTCTAATGGTAGGACAACGGACTCTGAATCCGTTTATCTAGGTTCGAGCCCTAGTTTCCGAGTTTGTATATTATGATATAAAAAATATATTCTGACTTAGTTATTTCACAAATCAATAAAATCTTTTTTTTCATTTATGAGTTCTGTCATTTCTTGGTTTTTAGTATATATATTCATTAGTTCATTTTTAGTAAAAAACTCTTTATAATCTCTATCTCATTTACTTCTATTACAAGATTGACATAATGGTATAGCATTATTTACTAAATATCAATCTCTATGTATCATTATAAAACATCATCAACTATTTTTACTAAATACAAAATGATCTATATCTACTCAATTATAAGAATCTCTACACTTTGCGCATTCATTGTCAAACACACTCAAAACAGGAAGCTTAAATAATTTTCTGTATGAATTTTCTTTTTTATTTCATCTTTTATAATCAAAATTTGATATTATATAATCATTACGATCATCGCTTATTTCTAATTTTGCTATTTTTTCTTGCATAGTTTTATTTTTATAGTAAGATATTACTATTTTTGTAGCTATTACCAAAATAAGCACTATTATCACAAAAGGTCAAAATCAATTATTTATAACTCGATTATATATGATTTGTAATTGACTAAATATAGCACCAATAATTCATAAAAAAATTAATAATACTACACAACCTAAGTTACCTTTCACTGATCAACCTTTCATGTTTTTTATCAAAAGTAAATTAAAATATAAAATAACGTATTCACTAAATAATTATATATATTTTTATTTAAATATATATTATATACACCCTAAAATTCCCTTTGTCAATCTTTAGCTTCAACTCATTTTGGCTTATATTCATAAGGCATTTTTTTATACCGATATATATATATATTTACACCAAAAAACAAAATCGCCATCCAAAAAAATATAATAAATTTATTGATTCTATCCAAACCTTGCATTATACCTATATTCATAAAAAATACAGATCGTAAAAACACAAAAGATCTAATTTCGTTTTTGCTTCGTCACATAGCCAATAACCTATAATGTAGATGTGTCCAATCTCATTTCATAGGGCTTTTTTTCATCACAAATATTCTATTTGCTACTGTCCATATGCTATCTAGCAAAGGAAGCCCCAAAGCAGTGAGTAACATACCCACTTTGGCTCCTCCTGCCAAAGATAAATACCCTAAGCAAAATCCATAAAACATAATCCCTACGTCGCGAATTACTCCAAATGGCTTTGATTCCATCAAAAAAGAACAAACTCACAAAAATGCCAATATAAGTCAAAGGTTAGCGACACTATTTAGGATGGTTATATCATTTATATTCTGACCTATATATCATGGTAGTATTATATACTGTATCAATATATATATAGTCAAAAATCCAACTGTAGAAACTATACTACTAATACCCAAATTATATCCGTCAAATCGATTGATGCTATTGATAAACATACCTATTCGCAATACTCCAAAAATAAAAGAAAGTGCAGCAGGGATTTGTATACCAAATATATTCAAGTCAGAATATATGCCTGATATATATATACTTATGCTTATGATGAGTAATTGCAATATTAGCCTTGTGCTGGCGGGTCGTCATTTTAGTTTATTGAAATATCATACAAAATCGTCGCCTATCGATAATACAAATAATAATAAAATACCCACAAACATACCTAATATTTTGGGTTCATATATATATTGCGGGTAAAAAACACCTACTATCACCAAAAATGCTACTATTATCCATATTCACTGAAAATTGGGTACTGGATTTCTGGCTGGTATATCTTTGCCAGGTTTGTCCAATATCCCAAATTTCTTAAATCAAAACCATCATGCCAAAATTATAACTGCACAAATTGCAAACTGTAAGACTTTTTCTTCAATATTCATAAATGTTATTTGGTATATATATTATGGTCTGACTTTAAGTTTTTTTTGCTTTTTTTCAATAACAAATTAGCCCAAATATTTGCACGATATATGATTACTGTTGATTTTATCAATTGAATATATATATTTGTGTGATAATATTATTAGAAATAAGTCAGGATATATCATAATATATATGATGATAATAATGTTTCTATAACTAAGGTTATGGTTTTTTACAAATAATATAATTCATGTTTCCCAATCTGTACATTTGAAAATATATATTACCATTGACGGGTGTTTGATTGATTATGGCATTGATTGTTTTTGTGACAATTTGCTATATAGAATTTCGTAAAATTTGATTTGATTTTTGGAGACTATTTTTTGCATTACCTTATATGATATGATTGCCATATTTTTTGTGAAGATATGTAGATATGATAGTCGTACTTCGTGTAATATTTCCCCATAGCAAATCACAAATTTTGTCAATATTATCAAGTTTCAATTATAACTTTCATTATATATGAGTATGTGTATGAATACTGGCCGCAATACTCATATTTTTAAAATCAAATTATAAATATCGTCACGAACTGATGGTGATAATATTTGATGCATTGATGCAATCTATGGTAGTACTGGGGATATTTTGGGTGATAGGTGATGATTTTGTAGGAAGACCAAACGATTGATCTTTTGCTATATGATCTATAGCACAAGTTAGCAAAATTAATAGTTTATGAAAGGTGTATCCGCTAGGTATTATATTGTCTTTTGTGGGTATGTTTGTATATATTATTACTTCATATTTGAGAAATAAAAAAAAGGATAATGGATATATATTGTTTGGCTATGGTTTATTTTTGTTGATGATGAATATAGTTTTTTATTATCAACATTACTCTAGATACCTACCTATAAAACTTTTTGGTTGAACTCTAGATATCAAAAATTACTTTACAACCTTATTAGGAATATATATATTGTATCGTTTTGCGAAGTATAGAAGAGATAAAAAATATTCTGACAAATAAAACCTATAGCAAATCTCAGCTATAGTTTTTTTTTGAATTATGGATTATCTGACTTTATGTGATATATATACTTGATTTGCGTATATTTTTATATATACAATTATCAAATTCTCGTCTTTATGCTATAGCTTTTTTTACAAATCAATCATATATATGAAAAAAATAATTTTGTTTTTGATAATTTTATTGAACATTGGGTTTACTAGAGCTATCACCTATGACATCAAAAACTGTTTTGAAAAAGTAAGTATGATCGATAATCCCGTCAGTCAGACTATATTATTCTCTACATATTTAGAAAATATATATCCATATCAAGATGGTAAATTATTAAATTATAAAATATATAAATCAGAACCAAGTATATATATAGATTATGATATAGACTGACTTAGTAGCAATTATGCAAAAAGAATAGATATAAAATCTGGCAGTGGTTTTCAATTTGATCAATACGACAAGATTAAGCAAATGATCATCAAACCTTCAAGTAAATTGACAAGGTGAACTTTTAATATTAATACTTCTTATGTTGGAGGTAAGATAAAATATCAAATTAGCAAAGACAGTATGTCGCGATCTGATATATCTGAAAATATAAATAATTACGATATAGATTACAGCTTTAACATACTTTTTGAAAATTATGATAAAAATAGTATACAAAATACAACTGTATATAAAATAGAAATAACCAAAAAAGGTAAATCGCAAATTGCGATAAATAGTAAATCAAAAAATCCTATCTATATATATTCAAACTATAATTGTAAAGACAAAAATCTACAAAAAGAAGTAAATAATCTAATCAAAACAGATAAATTTGCCATAGATACGAATACGAAAAGTTTTGAACCAGACTGGAAAAATAATCCGTCTTATAATAAATCTCTAGATTCAGATATATATGCAAATGATATAGACCATGACGGTGTCAAAAATCAATCAGATAATTGTCCATATATCGCTAACCCTGACCAGCGTGATAGTAACGCTGACTGAATCGGGGATATGTGTAGTGATGATGATGGCGATGGCATAGTTGGCTATTTGGATAACTGTATATATATTAGTAATCCTGACCAACGTGATATAAACAATAATAATATCGGAGATGCTTGTGAATTTGACAAAGATAAGGACGGTATTTTTGATAGTGTGGATAATTGTATAAATACACCAAATCTTGACCAACTTGATACCGATGGTGACGGAATTGGTGACCTTTGTGATAATTGTAATTTGTACAATCCTGACCAAAAAGACTTAAATAAAAATTGAATCGGTGATATATGTGAGCAAGTAGCAAAGCAAAAACAAGAAGAAAAAAAACTAGACAAAGATAAAGATGGTATAGTAGATGCAAAAGATAATTGTCCACTAGTACCAAATCCTGATCAAAAAGATACCGATGGTGATGGAATTGGTGACCTTTGTGACAATTGCCCAAATATCAAAAATCCCGATCAAACAGATAAAGATAAAAATGGAATTGGTGATATATGTGAAGATGTAGATAAAGATTGAGTAATTGGCTACATGGATAACTGTCCATACATAGCTAATCCTGACCAAAAAGACGATAATAATAATGGTATTTGAAATGTATGTGAAGATGATGATAATGATGGTATACCAAATGCTCTAGATAACTGCCCAAATATATATAATCCTAACCAAAGCGATGTAGATAATGATAAAATTTGAGATGCCTGCGACCCCAAAGATGATAGATTTATAGAATCAAATAAATATTTTTTTGTGGCTATGGCATTAGCATTTATATGTATATTTGGTGGAGTGATATATATCATGATACAAAAACTAAACAAAAATTGACAAAAATAACCTTTTTATATATACTTAGTGGGTAATTAATTTTTTTTATATATATAAGATAACCTGACTTATGAAAAAACAAGAAATCGAAGAGTTAATAAAGAATTGAATAATGTCAAAAGAACAATGAGATAAGATTTTAGAATTATCATGAAATAATAATGATTCTAATTTCCAAACTACGCTATTTACTATATGATGATTTTTGATCTGATTGGGTATATTATCTTTTGTATGAATAAATTGGTCATATATACCTGACTTTTTGAAAGTAATCATAATGATAGTTTTAACTTGAGGATTTTATCGAATATGATATATATTCAAATATCAAAAATTTTGGAATAAATTATGATGATCATTATTATTTGTATCTTGATTGTCAGTATGAGCTACTATATTTATTATAGCTCAAACTTATAATATTGATATATGATATGATATTTTGATTGGTATACGAGCACTATTTATATGTCCATTGGTTTATTTATCAAATCAAAAAGAATTTGACTATTTATTTGTGATACTACTAACTTTTAGTCTGTGAGTGTTTTTGACATCCCGTTCTTTTATATGATACCAAAATATATTTGAATTATATACATTTTTATGATTCTTTTTTTTTATTATATGATATATTCATGATTATATAAAGTTAGACTTACATATAGCTAAGTTATTCAAAAATTTTGGTATAAAAATGTTTGGTGTTTCTTTTTTATTCTTTTCTATTTTTTGACAACGAATTAGTGCAATGTTAGATAAATCATTTTCAAGTTATATATTTATAATATTTTTAGTACTAGTTTTTATATCAATAGTATTGATGATATTATCAAATCAAAAAAAACAAATATTATTTTGAATAATTTCATTAAGTATATTTATGCTTTGTTTTTATTTAAAAATATCTATATTAAATTATATAGTTATGATAGTTTATAGTCTTTTTGTGATTTATTTTGGGTATACATCAGAAAGCACAGAACTTACAAAATCATGAAATATATATCTTTATTTTGTACTAATTTCTATATATATCAAATACTGACTTAGTTATCAAGATAAAACTATATTCTTTATATTATGATGAGTAATATTGATATGATTATGAATATTGATGAGCAAAATAAATAAATACATAAAGACAATTTTATCAAAAAAAACAATTATTAATGAAAAATAAATTTATATATGTAATTATATTTCGGCTGATATTAATTTTAGGATTTATTTGATATAAAGAATATACAAATATATTTTGAAAAACTATATATATCAAAACAAGACCTGTAGATCCTAGGGATATATTTCTTTGAGATTATGTAAATTTATCATATGAATTATCTTCATATAATTGTAATTTAGTGAATTTAGATAAAAATTTATATATTTTGTTAAATTTAGATAAAGATAATATAGCTTATGGATATTGATGTACAAATATGAAGCCAACTACATGATTATTTATATTAGGAAAGCAATACAATAATCGTATTTTATTTGGTATAGAAAAATATTTTGTCCAAGAATGAAAATGAAAAGATATGGAAAAATATATTTGAAATTCATTAGTTGAGATAAAATTGGACAATAACTGAAATGCTCTTATAAAGTCTATACTTCAAAAATAAAACTCAAATAATTTTTATATATATAATCAAAATAATCTGACTTATGAAATCTTTGATAAACAAAATTTGCTGGCTAGTGAGCATAGTGGCTAGCATAATATTATCTAACGCAATATTTTGATCATTGCTATATGAAACATTATGATCTTTTTGGAGTACCGTACTTCCATGATCTATTTTTGGCACAGTAATCAAAAAAATAGTATTTCCAAGTAATATTATAGATAGTTCTTTTGACGAAATCGAGCAAGATATATACAATAAAATATTATCAAATTCTTCAGAATTATCAAAAATCGGTAGAGACGTTCCGCTGGAACGTGTAAATTTGGCAGATTCTTCTCAGTCAGACAATCCTTCTGATATCATAAATCCAAATAGAAGTTTTATGGATATGGTATTTGGTACATGAGAATCATGAATAGATAATATACCAAACCTAAATACTCCAAATATACCATTGGAAAATATACAAGTGCCACAAGAATTACAAGATTATGATAAACCAATCACAAGAGAAATAAAATCACAAGTAAATCCAGAATATATATATCAAGAACCTGTATATGAAGAGAGCAAATTACGAATATATATCAAAAACTTTTTTGCAGAAAATGCTTTGGCAAAAATTGGCGGTATATTGCTATTTCTTGGAGCTATGTTTTTTGTAAGTTTGATATATATATGAGTATGATGAATAGGTAAACTGATAATATGATTACTATTTGGATTTGTAGTATATGGGGTAGGTATATATTTGGACCAAAAAGACCTCAAAGCAGAATCACAAATATGTCTATGAGTATGAATAGCTATAAACTATATGGTAATTTTGGGTGCTAGATACCTAATGTGAGATGCAGACAACCTTACAGAAACTGCAAGTTTTATATTTTTGTTATCAAATACATTATTGGCAGTAGTGACAGGTATGATATATAGATCCAATATAATATTGGTATTTGGTTTCTTGCTTGCGTATATTACACCAGTATTGGTCTGATGAACCGCTACTAGTCCATACTTTGTAAGTACATATGCGACTATAGTTTCACTTGGTGCATTTTGATTATCTTATTATATTTATCATCAAAAATCAAAAGAACAACTTACTGATGATGATAAAATAACCGAACAAAATCCTATCTCAAATATAAGTAATAACCTACTACGAATATGATTTGTATGAGCTATAGCTACTTTTGTGATTGCTTTGATGCAATTTCCAAGCTACTGGATAGCTCAAATCATATATATATCTGTTATATCTATTATCGCAATCATCATATCATATCGTAATGACAACACAAATAATCTAATAGCATTTACTTTTGGGTGATATATAGCTATACTTAGTGCCTTTTTTGCTTGATATCAAGATATCTCTAGTCCATATATCATCAGTATATATATGAGTATATTATTCGCATGAAGCATATATCTATCTATCAAAACATCATATAAACCACTAATCGCTAATACTCTCATGATGTTATGATTTGTGTCACTTATGATAGTACTTGTTGCTGTGCCATTTGGTGGTACTCCGCAATGGATATTCAAACTCATCATGATAGCTATAGCGGGTATAGTCAGTATATATCTATGATCTACCAAAACCATAAATCAATCATCAGATACATCAGATAATTTTTCAAGTAAATCTACTATCATATATATCATAGCTACATATATATCAGTATTTGCAGTGATGATATCATGAAGCCAACTTGGCTCTGTATTTAGCGGTTTTGCTATATATATTAGTTATATTCTGACTTTATGAGTCATAGGTGGATATACTATATATCTGATGGACAGGATTACCAAATCAGATACCATCCAATATCAAGACATATCATGATTATTAGCTACAATTTTTATACCATTGGGTATATTATTGATAATGTTATTTATGTGAGTTGTGCCTTTTGTGTTGCCTACTATGATATTTGGTTTTGCGATGATAGGTGCTGCTATATTTGTACTTGGCGATCGTATATCACCTATACTCAAATATACACTACTCGCATGATTAGCATTATATATATTATCTATTAGTGGATTCTTGTATGCAGCTACTAGTGGTGGATTGTATCCAGATTTGCACTTAGGACTTGTAGAATATATATCTACGATCATAGTATCATTTGTGCTATTGGCTATGTCTTACTATATATCTACCAAAGACAACATGGACCGAGCATATAGTGCAGGTACACTGATGCATATACTTATACTATTGCCTATACTTCATGGTAATTTTCCTATTGCAACTTATGGAAGCATAGCGATAGCACTTACGGTTATTATGGCAGTAATTACGCCGATGATTATTCCTAAGCTAAATCAAAATCCACTAAATGTATCTATATGACTTATATTATCTGCACTATTTGTATGATGAGAAATATATATATATGATTTAGAAGATAATTTGTGACATATAGTAGAGTTTTTGTATATATGACTTGCGGGTATATATATGATGCCATGAGCATATATGATCATTAGACAAACTGACCAAAAAGAAAGCATATATACTTATCTATGAGTAGCTATATCATCTATAGCCATAGCTTTGGCATTTATATTTGCTGGTAATGCATGAGCGCTAGCGATAAGCCGAATATCTATGTGAGCTATACTCATGTATATATATAGCAGATTATCTGACGGCAAGATATATATAGCTAGTTTGGTACTTTACGCGATATGATTACTAAAGCTATTTACTATGTTTGATACTTTAGTGACTTGAGAATACACTAAGCTTATACCTATAGCTATTATATTTATATTATTGATGGTCTGACTTTATTTCATCAGAGACAAAAAAGATAATACTAGATGAGTATATGATGCTATACACATATTGTGAATATGAGTGATTTGAGCTATGATATATACTATAGTACCCCATACATGACATGGACGATCTACGCTAGGTATTAGCTGATTCGCTTTGATATTGAGCTTAGTTTATAGTAGATTTTATACTGGATATGTCAGATATGCATATATAGTAGGTTTGATTTGAGTAGCGATATATCAATTATCTAGTATAGATATAGTATTCCAAAATCTAAAAACTATAAAGTCAGAATATATATTCTCTCTAAAATATTTGCAATATATATCTACGACATTTATAGCTTGAGCAGCATATATACAATATACCAAAAATAAAGACCGGACTAGCGATGTGTTATTGATAGTGATGAGTTTGTATTTGTTTATGGCTAGCACGATATATATATATGATATATTTGATAATACTTTTGCGGTCAGTATATACTGGTGAATAGTAGCATATACACTGTTGCATTTATGAATTTCATGAGATAAGATCAAGCTTAGGACTATTTGATTGTATATTATATGATTGACTTTGGCAAAGGTTGGATTTTATGATATATGGTATGGTATAGATAGCGGTATAATGAGAGTAGTAGCATTAATGGTACTTGGTGGGATATTGATATATATATCCACATTATATACTCGCAAATATGGTGGCAAAATGGCTGGTGAACTAGATCCTAGTAATTTATGGAATCACTTAGAAGATAAAAAAGAAATTAATAATTTATAATTTGATATATAAAATGAACATGAAAAAAATATATATATGATCACTTATCGGAATGCTTATTGTTATATCTGGAGTAGCCAATGCACAAAAGGTTTTTACAGGAGAGTCAAAACTTGTTCTATTGCACAATTAAGGTAACACTTTGACTGTAGAAATTCTTGCAGTTTTTGTATGGGCGTCAGCCCATTCATTCATAATCAA
>JAYWGF010000135.1:0-1863 GCA_043778395.1 bacterium
CTTTATACTTTTTGTTTTTGATATATATATTCACTGTTTGCAAAGTATTACTCAAAGCCATACCCTTCGGGGTACGGAAAATAAATTATACAAAAAAACTATACCTTTGTGGATATAGTTTTGATATAAAATATATATTATGCATCTGCACCCGTTTTTGGTAATCAATGAGATATATCGTCAGGGCGTATTGCATCTACTCATATTACTGTTGTTCTACTTATTGCATCTTCTATTTTGATAATTGTTCATATAGGTTCAGATTTTGTAGTAGATCAAACACTAGGAGCTACTACATCTGGCACATTAGGCACAAATGGCGCCGGAGTGTAAGATCATGCACTAGCTACCACTACTGGACTTGGCGTAGGATTTGGCACTGTTGCGGGTGTAGCTTTGTACAATCCATCATCTCATACCCAATTTGATCCAGTCACTATAGTCACTCTTTCTGGATTGGTAGTAGTGATAGTATATCAAGCCAATGGTACTACTTCTATAGTGTAATTACCTATTGGTAATACTCCACCATAATATCCACTAGCATTGCTGGTAAGAGTCATAATTACCACTGATCCAGATTTGACCAATATAGTCACTCCGCCAGCATCTATTTCTCCACTATTTGCCATAGCATTGTTATTTGTATCAAAAAATACATGTCAGCTAAAACTTCAAGTAGGAACTACTGGAGCAGGATTTTTAGTCAATCAGAAGTTATAAGAAATACCATTATCTGTAAGATATATATTGCTGATAGCGTTTTTGCTACCAGATTCTGTATATCCACTACCTATCATAAACCCACTTATCATACCTGCATTGCTAGTAGTAAGTGTATAGCTAGAATTGGTATTAGTGATAGATATATTATAGTTTCACTGTATCAATCAACTAAATATATACATACCATCGCTTCATACTAGTACATTTCTATTGACTACATTTCCAAATCTATCAGTTCATGCTAGCGTAATACTTGCACCTGACATATATACAGTGTCAGGAGATGATTTTGTATTATTATTATCTGTATCTATATATATATTACCACCTATAGAGTAAGTCTTATCAGCTGTGATGACTACAGGAGCTTGACTATAATTGGTCAAAATATCTCTCTCGGGTGTAGATGTGCTATATATATGAGCTTTGACAGGTAAACTCTGTCATACTATAGAGTCAGTATTTGCTACCATTACTGATATAGTGAAGCTACCACTTTGTCCAGGATTTAGGCTTCAAATCAAATGTTGTAAATCACCACTAGATAAGTTCAGTCCGCTAAGTGCAGACAAGTCTATAACAGTATCTTTGCTGATTCATATTCATTGATTAGAGTAATTTATGGTAAATGTGACTATACTTCATGCAGTAGTAGAAGTGACAGAAGACTGGATATTTACAGTCAAGTCAATATATGATAATCAGAAGTTATTATCTATACTATCTTCATCTACTCATAATTTAATATTTGATAATACTAGATTGTTTAAGGTTCAAGCATTCTGACCTCATATAGTACCTGTATTGGTGGTACTATGTATATATCATGCCACAGACCCAGTATCCAAATATACACTATATACACCATCTTGTAGATTAGTAAATTTGTAATTACCATCTACTCATGCTACTGTAGACATATATACTACAGCGCCACTTGCATTGATTCATGATAGATATACTATAGCACCGCTACTATACATATTATCACCTATATTCAAACCATTGCTCATATTATTATCTATATATACTTTACCGGCCAGAGTTTGCTTGTAAGTAGTAGTAATCAATCCAAAATCATAACTAACAGCTGCATCAGCAGGTTTTAGTGTAATAGATCAGATCACTTGTGTACTG
>JAYWGF010000136.1:0-1857 GCA_043778395.1 bacterium
TACATCCAGATATCCTGACAAAATAAAAGCTCGACATCATATACCCAATAAATGAATCGTCGATAATATGAATTTTTTGATATCTCAATCATCATATGAGTCAGAGTATCTATCATTTTTGGAGTGAGATGATATGTATACTCCTGATAATCTGCAGCAAAAGATACATATATTTGAGCATTATCCTGAAGTAAAATTGGTGTATAGTGATCTAAGTTTTATTGATAAAAATAATAATACTATATTAAGAAGTTTTTTTGATTATAGAAATATACGTTTCTATCAAAATGAAATTATTTCTATCGATGATTTTGTGAGTGCGAAGGCGTGACCTATCGCATCTCGAAGTACAGGGATGATCAAAAAAGATATCCTTGAAATTATCTCCATCTCATCTTTGCAGCCTGATAATAAAACGTACTCAGTGTCAGATTATGATTTATATTTTCAGATTGCGACGAAGTATCCAGTATATGGCATCGAAACGCCACTCACTCAGTATCGTAGGCATAGTAATAACTTATCATGAACTTCCTGATGAACAAGTTGAGATTTGGAGATTTTAATCAATTATTATCATAAAATATGAAAAATAAATCTTAGAATATATAAGATAAAATTATCTTGGATATATATTGTTTATTGTATATTTACACTAGAAATATGCGACTATAATAGTGCTCGTCGTTATATTCGACAATCTATATCGTATAATAAATTTTCTTTTTTATTTTGGAAAATTTGATGCATATCATTACTTTGTATTCCAAGTAAAATTAGTAAATTACTATTAACTAAATTTATAAAAAGATGATAATTTAACTAGATAAAAAAATCAGGGTCTAAAATAATTGAGTAAATTTTTTATACAACTGCAAATATTTTTATACACATAATCTAAACTTTACAGGTATATCTAAACTCAGATTCTTTATTGTTTGATTAATTAATTAAATTTATCTAATTATCTAAATTTCAAGCTTGAAAATTATTTTTATAAGTCTTTAGAATTATGAAAAGACTGATATAATTTTAATTATGAATTTAGATATATTTTTGTAAATATACGATGTGTAATTATTATTTTTTGCAAATTGCACTATTCGTAAGTTTAAAATATATTTCGAAATTAATATTGCTATTTTCCGTGATCTAAAAATCTTTTTAAATAATTTATTACAGTTATCGTCAAGTTCATATTTTAGTATTAAAAAATTAAATAATCATTTCATATCTTCTAGTATATTATTATTTCCTTTCCATCAGCAATTGTCTGATTGCGCAAAAACCATATTATTTCTTAATAATGAAATAATATCTTGATCATATAAACTAGAGTATAGTATATATATGTAATTAAAATAATTTATTTTTAATCTAAATTTATCGAAATCATTTGAGGCTTTTATAATATTCAAACACTTTTTAAAATAATCAGTTTCGAAACAAAATATAGACATAAATGTAAAGTAATTTGATTTTTCTTCAACTGTTCATTGGCTTGAATCTCATAAATATTTTCAAAATTCTTTAAAACCTTTAAAATTAATATTATCAATAGGTTTTAATTCTAAGCACTCGTATTCATGTTCTTTGCAAAAAACTAATCTATCACTAATGATTATCTTTGGAGAAATACTATTGATGACAAATAGAGTTTTTTGAAGCGCATCTTTGGACATAACGTCGTCACTTCAAAATAGCCAGGTATACTTTCAATTTGAGAATGAAATTGATTCTAATATTGCGGGCATCATTCAAATTGCAACGTTGTTTCTATAATATCTTATATTAGAAAATTTTTTTTGGTAATTATTTACCATTAGTTCAGTGCTATCGATACTAGGTCAATCATTT
>JAYWGF010000137.1:0-1852 GCA_043778395.1 bacterium
TTTATATACTTATGTTTAAAAAATAAACTTCCCTTTGAATTAAATATATATATCAGTATAAGTTGATGTGTATATTTTTTTTTATTTATCTACCAAAAAGTTATGAATTCTATACTACGATTTCGTCAAGATCTTCGCATCATAGATAATACCGCCCTACTCCAAGCTATCAAATCAGATCATAATATTATGCCTATATTTATATTTGATAAAAACATACTTGATAAAAGTCCTGCAAATGATGCAAGGATAAGCTTCCTCATAGACGCAGTGAGCAAGCTCGACTCAGACCTCCAATCTATATGATCCAGGCTATATATGTACTACTGAGACTCAAGTCAGACTATATCGCTAATATCACAAAAATATCAAATTACCAATATATATTACAATAAATCATATTGACCAAATTCTCTAGTTAGAGATAGACAAATTGCAGATATTTGCAAAACAAATGGTATATGATTTGAGTGATCGGATGATTTTCTACTACATAAGCTTGGAGATCTACCTCAGATGCAAATATATACACCGCGAGGTCGCCGTTGGCAAAAATATATATATGACAGATATATATCGACAAATTACCAAATCGTAAAGCCAGATTCTGTCAAAACATTATTTGTAGATCACGATAATCAGGAAATAATTCAGCAAATGATGGATATATATAAGCCAGCACCAAATATGCATCGGGATGTTTTAGATTATAAAGATATTCTGACTTGATTTGATTTTGCGCATTATGATGAATTTCGTAACATACCTTGCATCAATAAAACCAGTAGATTATCACCATATATCAGATTTGGGCTAGTGAGTATCAGATGATTGTATATGTATCTGATAGGCAAATATGGTAACGAAAATTCTCAAGTAAATATATATATATCCGAGCTTGGCTGGAGAGAGTTTTGGTATCAAGTAAATCATTATTGGCCAGAAAATCGTATTATGGAATTTCAACCCAAAAGGAGAAATCTCAAATGGCAAAATAAAGCATATTATATATCTGCTTTTATGGATGGAGAAACCTGATATCCTATAGTAGACGCAGGCATCAGACAGCTCAAAACCGAAAATCGAATTCACGGTCGCGTAAGAATGATTTTAGCAAGTTTTTTGACCAAAGATTTGCTAATAGACTGGAGAATTGGCGAGAAGCTGTTTGCGGATTATCTACTAGACTATGACTCAACTGTAAATATAGGTAATCGACAGCGATCAGCTAGTGTCTGAGCAGACCCAAAGCCCATCAGAATATTCAATCCTATCTTACAATCACAAAAATTTGATCCAGAATGCAAATATATACTCAAATATCTGCCAGAACTCGCCTGACAGCCACTAGTTGCCATCCATGATCCTATCAAATATAACCTCAAATATCACAAACCCATAGTAAATCACTATGACCAAACTCCATTGGCCAAAAATATGTATTATGGCGAGGCGTATAAAGAAAATAATTTAGATTAGAAGCATATTCTGACTTTACTATATATTATGTAAAATATCTATTGACAAATATATATATAATAATTATATATGTGTTATAAAAACTTTATATCGTAAATATATATGTACTATGGAAGAAGCTCAATATCAATTAATAGAAAAAGAAATAAACAATAAAATAGAAGGTGTACAATCTCTACTATGATATAGTAAAATTCAAGCATTTAAGACTTTGATTAATAATTCAAATGACAAAGAATTTGTAGAAAATTATAAAAATTACAAAAAAGAATGTGAAAATAGAAATGAACATCAGTCAAATGAATTAATAAAAATGGAATCAAAAATTTATAATGCTAGTTTGCAAAAATATAATTACTCAAAACCAGGAACT
>JAYWGF010000138.1:0-1848 GCA_043778395.1 bacterium
TATCAATCTATACTAAAAAAATACTTACCAAAATTTGCACTTTTGGATAATACTGAGATAGAAAAAAATGGCACAGGTAAAAATATATCTATATTTGACTCATGAAGTGATGCTTGGGCTTATTCTATTGTAGATATAAGTATGAATTTTGTATGATTTATAGCAGTTTTTATATATGCATTATATCAAATATCATAATTTTGAATGTATTTTGTGATAATTTTTTTGGTTATTACTTTTGGCTTGGACTTATTAGCTTTTTGGATTTCAAATTTTTCTATGAAATATCGTATACAAAAGTATAAATTGGTAAAAGAAAAAACAAAGCAAATCGTAAAGTTTATTATGCAAAAAAATGAAATATTACATCAAGACAAATCCACAGTAGAAACAAATAATATCCTAAAAATAATAGACCAATATTGATATTTTGGTTACAAAAGACGACAACTAGAACATCGAAGTTTTAATGCTCCAGAAATATGAATAGCTGTAATAAAAATTTTTGCATTATATTTTGCAGGAAATCAAATCATAAATAACCAATTATGATATGATACATATCTATGAATTATATTATTGGTTTCTTTGCTCGGTACTGTCACTCAAAATGCTATAAATACACTAAAAACTATAATAAAAGAATGACATAATATTTGGCAGTTTTGGGAATTTTTTGACACAACAAAGCAAATACAATGATATGATTCATGATATATATTTGACTACAAATCATGAAATATAAAATTAGATAATGTATCTTTTACTTATTGAGATAATAAAAAGTTATTTAATAATTTTTCTCTAAATATATTATGATCTAGTAAAACTGCATTTGTATGACCAAGCGGTGGAGGCAAAAGTACTTTGATAAAGCTGATAGCATGATATATACGTCTAGATAGTGGAAATATATATATAGATGATCAAAACTTATCACAAGTTAGTCTAAAATCATACTATAGTCATATATGATATCTCATTCAAGAGCCCAGTGTATTTGATGGAACTATTCGCGAAAATTTGCTGTATTGAGTATCTAGTGATAAAAATTCCAAATCTTCAGAATTGCTAGATTCTCAAATAAATAATAAGTCAGAAAATATTGCTAATATATATATAAATCAAAAAGATAATCTGACTTTACAAGATTCTGTCTCAAGCTTGGATATATTTGATTCTTCTGTAAACATAAATCAAGTTATAAAACTTTCTCGCTGTGAATGGATATATGATTTACCAAATTGACTTGATACTGAAATATGAGAGAAGGGCATTAGACTCTCATGATGACAGAGACAAAGACTCGCTATAGCCAAAATCATGATAAAAAATCCTGACATCATACTGTTAGATGAGCCAACTTCAGCTCTTGATAGTGAAAATAAAGAACTTGTCACGCAAGCCCTAAATAATTTATTTGTAGGTAAGACAGTAATAATAATAGCTCATAGACTACAAACAGTAAAGCACTCTGATCAAATTATATATATAAATGATTGACAAGTGATAGAATCGTGAACTCATGATGAGTTGCTAGTTTTATGATGAGAATATGCCAAGATGGTAGAATTGCAAAGTTGATTTTAGTAGCAAAAATTCTATATTTTTTATATAATTTATTTATATTGATTGATAATTTGTAAAGTTCTAGCTGTGACTATAGATATATTTGAAGCGATAAGTGGATTTTGAGATAATTTATCTATATCATACTGCTTGCCATCTATTACATTTTCAGCAAATTTATATCATAAATTTCATTTATAAAATTTTACTATAAAACTCATAAGCAAAACTAAGCTCCAGAACTTATTTCAATCATTATCAATTTTTTCTTGCATCACT
>JAYWGF010000139.1:0-1835 GCA_043778395.1 bacterium
TTTTTAATAACAAAAATGTTTTGAAGAATAAACATAAATATATATAGTATTTTAGAGTTTTTTTTTATAAAAAAAATATATAAATATGTCTAATCAAAACAAATCTCTACTAAAAACCTTTCTAAAATATTGCTGACTAAATTTTTTTAAACCAAAAGATATACAATGGCTAAATTATGATGAAGTTTGAAATTTTTATGAATGATGCGCTAGGGTAAAACAAAATGATAAACAAAATCGAATAGATAAAGATTGAAATTTACTAAGTGATATATGGTATGATAATGTTTGACCTTTTTCTGAATGATGCTTTTATGAATGATATGCTATTATAAATCAAAATGATAAACAAAATCTAATAGATAAAAATTTAAATTTGCTAAGTAATATGTGGTATGATCGTATTTGATCTTTTCGCAAATGATATGCTAGTATAAAGCAAAATGATAAACGAAATCTAATAGATAAGAATTGAAAAATATTAAGTAATACTTGGTACGATAAATCTTTTTTATTTTTTGAATGATATGCTAGTATAAAACAAAATGATAAACAAAATCGAATAGATAAAAACTGAAAATTATTAAGTAATATATGGTATGATGAAATTTGACATTTTTCCGAATGATATGCTAGTATAAAACAAAATGATAAACAAAATCGAATAGATGAAAATTGAAAAATATTAAGCTATATATGGTATGATTATGTTTGATCTTTTTCTGAATGATGCACTCGAGTAGAGCAAAATAATAAATATAATCGAATAAGCAAAAATTGAAACTTGATAAGTGATATACGATATGATCAAATTGATAACTTTTCTGAGTGATATGCAGTCTGTATGATAAAGTGAAAATGACGAAATTTTGTAGACATAGATGGTGATTATTTGTTCTAGTAAAACTAGGTATATAAGCTGAATCCATGGTAATAGTCAATATAATACTATACCTATATGAGATTTGATCTCTCATAAAAATAATCTAGAATCAGAAATAATAGATACACAATACAAATATAAAAATATAAAAAATACAGAACTATACATAATGTATCAAGAATATATAAATTATGTCAATTTGGGTAAAGATTTTTTTGAAAAATTGATCGATGAAATAAGAGAAGAAATATATATAGCCAAAAGCGTACTTGAAAAGCTAAAAAACGAAGCAAATCTATAACATATAGCACCCAAATAAAAATCATGCTAAAAAAGTCTTGATTTTTTTTATTTTTTGATTATAATAGCAGTGTTGATAATATGATGCTATATTTTAGAAATCAATTAATATATATATTATGGAAAACAAACCTCAAGAATTTAAGTTAAATATTAAAAATAAAAAATTACAAGATGTTTTAATAAATCGATCAATTGATAATAAATGATGACGAAAAATTATTAATTATAATAATTGAGATCTTCGAGTTAATAAATATTTAAAAGATGTTTCTGGTAATTCTTATTTTCATGGTTGGCCTGAATTTGAAAAATTATGGCAATATATTGCAAATATTAATTGTAATTATAAAAATGATGAAATAATAGATATTCAAAAAGAAATTAATAAAATATTTCAAATATCTAAATAAATATCAAAATACCAGAGATATGTAAAAATATATATATTTCGGACGGATCGACAATCCGTTCCTACGAATATGTAATATATATACCTTTGACTTTTGATCTTTGTAGTGCGAAAGCTAATGAAGTCAAAATATTCCTCTGATATATATAAAAATATATATGAGGATAAAAAATAATTTTATATATATAAAACAAATAGAAATGGCGAAAATTATAGGAATCGACTTGGGTACGACTAATA
>JAYWGF010000140.1:0-5069 GCA_043778395.1 bacterium
TCAAAGTCATCAATAACGATATGTGACAGAATTGATTTGGTATGGCTATAAGATGTTGACTAAAATATTTTGATGGAGATTATGTGGCTATTGTTATGGCGGATTTGTCTGATATGCCTATAGATGTCATAAATATGTATCTTATTGCAGTGAATTCTGGTTATGATGCGGTTTTTGGTAGTAGATTTATCAAATGATGATGAACTCACGATTATCCTTTACCCAAATATATCCTCAATAGGATTACTAACTGGATAATTATGGCACTGTTTTTGATAAAATATAATGATATCACTAATGCATGCAAACTTTATAGTAAGCAAACTATAGCCTGATTGCAGCCAATTTTGAGTAAACACTTCAATCTTACTGTAGAATTACCCCTCAAAACCATCATAAGATGATACAAATACACATATATACCAAATCAACGATACAATCGCAAACAATGAATAAGTAAACTCAAAATTCAAGAAATGTGAAGTCGCTATTTTTTTATAATTATGTATTGTTGGTTTGAAAATTTGCTCTCTAGATGAGATTACAAAAAACTTCCATAAATTCATGATATTTACTATATATACAAAATAATTTCTTATAATCCAATATATATATCAGATATATTCTGACTGATATGTAGTCAGATTATTTTATTAATATCACTCACAAAAAAACTATGAACCGAATATATTTATTACTAGCTTTAATTTGCAATAGTGCGGCAAATATACTTATGAAGCTATGATCCAAAAATAGTTTTTTGATATGAAATAGTATTGCGCAAACTATTAGCAATAATATATATATATTATTTTGAGGATTTTTGTTTTGACTCAATATGATTTTTTATATTTTGGCCATAAAAAATATAAATTTGTCAGTTGCTTATCCTATTATGATATGATTTACACTGATAATAGTCACTACATTTAGTTATTTTTATTTTGGTGAAAATATATCTTGGTTTCAAGTTTTGTGATATATACTTATATATGTATGAATTATTTTAATATTTGTATACAAAAAATAATGAAAAAAATAATCAATTTTATCCAAAATAATTTCAATATATATACATGATTAGCTATAATTGTGGCTATATGATATATATATATAATTTTTCATTATTCTGTAAATATACCTTACTCGGATGATTTTGATTCTGTATATTGATGGTTGATCAAATATTATAGTTATGATAATTATCAAGATAAGATATTGAGTTTTTTTGTACAACACAATGAGCATAGGATTTTTCTCAATCATATAGTGCAGTTTTTGATTTACAAAATTAGTGGATATATAAATTTGAGGTATATGATATTTTTGTGAAACATATGACTATTTTTTATGATATGATTTTTTTACAAAATTTGGACAAAATTATTGTATGATAATAGCAAAAAACTTATATTGTTTGCGGCTATAGTGATTTTGCGACTAAGTTTTATTCATTGAGAGAGTTCGTTTTTTGCTATGGCAGTATTATCAAATATGCGAGTTATAGCATTAGCGTTATTTTCATTTTATTTTGCTGATAAATATATACATACTCAAAAAAATATATATTTGATATTATCTTTGATGATTTGAGTTTTGTGATTATTTACTCAATGAAATTGAATACTAATATGACTTGTAGTTAGTTTTACATTTTTATTCCAAAAAGAGTATAAAAAATCAATAATATATATATTACCATGGATTTTATTTATTTGATTGTATTTTTTGTCATACAAGACTTCGATATGAACTTGATCAAACATAGATAATATAATCAAATTTATAACTAACCCTCATTATTGGACTTGGCCATTTATGTTTTTGGGGTCTGCATTTGGTACTAGTATAGCAGATCCAGTTATAAGCGTATTTACCAGTTATGGTATACAAAAATGGGTGTTATTAGTTGTGCCATTTTTGTCAGGACTGGTTATGTCAGCATATTTTTTATATATATTATACAGATATTATTTTTATCAACAAAAAATAAATACCATATATATCTATATAATTATATTTTTGTTAGCAAATGCTATATTGACGAGTATTACTCGTATCAATTTTTTTGTAGTGACTAGCAGGTATAGTATGTATTCACTATTATCTGTGACGATTTTTGTGGCTATATTATTTTTTGAACATAAAAATAATTTTTTTTATCAAAATCTCAAATACATAAAATCTTTTTTTGTACTTACCATAATATATAATTTATTTGTAAGTAGTATAATATACAATGTTTGGCTAAAACCCAATTATCAAAATAGAATCAATGATATACAAAATTATCAAAAATGATGAAATGTTGATTTTTTGTATATTAGCGATCCTGCAAAATGAAAATATATATTGGATGAATCTGTCAAAAAATGATATTATAAAATTACTGAAAACTATAAATAAAATCACATTTTGGCGAGTTTAGATTTATCATATTTTGATATATGATTTTGTAATAACACAAAAGGAATTCTCTCTATCTTATCTATATACTTTTCTCATCATATATACCCCAAAAATGGATATATAATTTTTCTCATTATTTCTCGTAAAAATGCCGCCATACCATACCACCATCCATGCAATCCAAATAAAGTCAGAATATTTTTTTTATTTACAACAAACCATTTATAGCTGTAATTTGATCATCATTTTTTGATACGATGCAGGGTTAGGGTTTGGTTGATATTATAGATAAGTTTTTTTCATTTACATAGTATATTTTTTTGGAATAATGCATCATTCATATATATATTATTGGGATATCTTGACTTACGGTCATTGCGAAAAATCAATGAAGGATGTATAGCGTAGCTGCTAGATTCTCACAGATAATACTCAAATCACCTAGTGTCAGACTCATAATACATGAGCGTTTTGGTACCACATCATACATAATATATATTATCATCCAAAAAATTTACTTGAGTTTTGAGTTTATCGCTATGCCATATATCGTCGTGGTCTTGTATGGCTATATATTTACCTTTAGCTATTTCTAGCAAAAAATTCAGTCCTCCATAAGGTCATAGTTTTTTTCAAGAATTTATGATTTTGATTCTTTGATCATTTATGGATTTTATAGCTAATAGGGTATTATCAACCGACATATCATCGTGTATCAATATCTCAAAATTTTGATAACTTTGACTGAGGCAAGAGTTTAATGTATTGATAATCGTATGTTCTGCATTGTATGTGCAAATCAAAATAGAAACTCAAATTTTGTCCATGATATATATTATTCCATAAAAAGTTTTTTGAGAGCAGATATATTATCTTTGGATTTTGCTGTCATCATTCTATCTTTTAGCGGTTCGTTAAAAAATATTCCACTTACTGCCATTTCCAAAAAAACTTCTCGTTCTAGCTCAAATATTTTGATCTTTTCTCAGTTGCTAGTTTTGGGTTTATGTGTTTGTTTACAATCTTTGACTATATAATAATATAATTTCCAATCTATGGGAGAAACTTTTTTGTCAAATCGCATAGTCCAATTTCATCAACTAAATCACGACTCTTCCATTAATTCTCTTTGTGCTCACTGTAGCGATGTCTCTCACTTGTCCTTTCTACCACCTATCAATGATCGGTACCATTCATTTTTATTTGGTTGTTTTTGATAACTTACCAATATTTTATTATCTACTATAGGTATAGCAAAAACGCTACTAGGTCTTACTATTTCTTCAAAAGTTCTATAACTTCCGTCAAACATAAGCTGCTCTCGTTGATAAACTTGATATATTATTCAATCAAAAACTAGTTTTGCATCGTTTGGTATTTTCATAAAATATTTTTATTACTAAAGTCAGGTTATATTTTATATCATATATATTCTGACTATTTTTACAAATAGGAAAATATAATTATATTCTGATTTTTTTAATAAAAAATACATTTATGTCAATATTTATATATTATTATATATTATTTGTAATAATAATTTATTTATGATAAATATATATATTTAGTTAAATTTGATTTTAATGGTAATTATAGGTATAATAATAGAAGTTTATACATAACTTTAGCAAAAGTGGATCAAAATATATCAAATAAAATTTATATTTTTTATGAAGAAGTTTTAGTATTGTTTAATAAAATCAATACTAAATACCTGTCTGCATTTTTTATATTATTTTTTTGATTTATTATATATTGATATAATAGTTTATATATTGTAAATGATAATTCTTTTGGCAAGTTTAATAATCAAAATGTATATGCATGTAATGATAACTGAACTACTTCATGTAATATAGATTGAGATGTACAAAATAATTGTTGAGTTGTTTTGGAAATTTGCAATAGCAGTTGTAATAATGGTAAGTGTATATTTACACCCATAGATGGTGTGTGTGGATCAGCAAATTGACAATTTTTCTATTCTCCACCTACTGTAAATTTATGTTCAGTTGGTTTTTATAGTACTTTGCTTTGATTTACTAATTTTTATATATGGTCTTGTCAATGATCTGATGGATGAGTTACGGCAAATTGTAGATGATATAGAGAGCCAAGTTGCGGAACTACTGCCGGTAATTGTGTGACATGAACCTGATGATCTGATAATTTTGCTACTTGTGGTAATCGTACGCGAAAATGTTCCAACTGATCACATGTTGCATTTTGTACAATTGCACTCTCTTCTTGTGTTAATAGTGGTGCAGTAAATTGATTATGTGACAATACTACTCGTTGATCTTGTACATTATGATCATCTACCTCACTTACAAATAATTGATGTTGACAAACTGATACATGGTCATGTGCTTGAAACAATGGTTGAACTACATCAAGTTGTACCAAAACTAATTCAGCTTGTGCAGTAAATTGACTATGTGACAATACTACTCGCTGATCTTGTACATTATGATCATCTACCTCACTTACAAATAATTGATGTTGACAAACTGATACATGGTCATGTGTTTGAAGCAATAGTTGAACTACATCAAGTTGTACCAAAGCTAATTCAGCTTGTGCAGTAAATTGACTATGTGGTACTACAATAAATGCTTGTGCATCTGGTACTAGTAATAATCTTTGATCTACCGCTTGTT
>JAYWGF010000141.1:0-18468 GCA_043778395.1 bacterium
AAACTTGTAATGAGAATAGTAGACAAAAGCAAAAAAATTATGAGTTTTGAAGAATTGTGAATAGAATGAACTATATTGCAAACACTAAAAGAAAATCTAAATTATCCAAATGGTATAATATTGACTACATGACCTACATGAAGCGGTAAAACAAATACACTATATGCGTGCCTTAGTTCTCTAAATCAAACCAATGTAAATATAACTACATACGAAGATCCTGTAGAATCACGTATAGAATGACTAAATCAAGCGCAAATTAGAACAGACATAGACTTCACTTTTGCGAAATGACTTAGATGATCTTTGAGGCAAGATCCAGATATAGTGATGGTCGGCGAAATTCGTGATCGAGACACTTTGGAAAGTGCAATGGAGGCTGCTATGACTTGACATCTGGTATTTAGTACTATACATACCAACAGCTCTGCTGAAACTATTACTAGAGCTATGAATTTGGGCGCAAAGGCATATCAAATAACCGGTACTATATCTTTGGTAATTGCGCAAAGGCTAGTAAGAAGGATAAATTGGGATAATATGATAGATATAATAGATATATCCTGACATAGTCATTTTGATGACGTGATAAATGTATTGGATAATATATGAAAAGATAAATTAAATAATGAACTATTAGTCAGAAATATACCACAAAATATATATGAAGATTTTGCCAAATGAATAATAAATAAGCCAAAATGATTTGAGTCAGGAAATAATACTAATATAAATTATAAATGAAGAGTTTGAATTTATGAATTTATGGAATACGATAATAATGTAAAAAATATGCTTTTGCAAAACAAAACAGCTTATGAAATAGAGTTTGAGTTAATGAAATCAGGAAAAATGATAAATTTGGAGATGGATGGTATTTTCAAAGTTATGAAATGACTAACCACATTGGATGAATTATACAGAATTATAAAACATTACAAATTTTAATGTACAATAAAGAACATATATTTTGGGTTAAAAATCTATTGAAAAATGGTTTTTTTTTGATACTAATATCAATGCTTTATAAAAAATCTCAAATATGTTTATACTACCAAAATTGCCTTACGAGTATTGAGAACTAGAACCAAATGTAGATACGCAGACTATGATTGTACATCACACTAAACATCATCAAACCTATATTGACAAATTAAATAATTGATTGATATGAACAGAATATTCTGGCCTAACAAATTTTGATCTAATAGAATTGGTTAGCGATATATCAAAATACCAAGAACCATTAAAAAATCTTATCAAAAATCATTGATGATGACACCTAAATCATATATTATTTCGAGAATCGTTGACTCCAAGGTCTCAAAATATTGATAATTTTGATATAATAAAATGAAAAATTAATAATGATTTTGGGGATTTTGAAAATTTTCAAAAACAATTTACAGAAAAAGCGATGCTATTATTTTGATCTTGACGGACTTGGTTAGAATTGGATAAAAAAAATAATAAATTACAAATTACAAACTATCAAAATCAAGAAAATCCATATATGTATTGATATCAAGCAATACTATGACTTGATTTACGAGAACATGCATATTACCTAAATAACCAAAATCGTCGCGCTGATTATGTATCAAAACGACGAAATATAGTAAACTGGAATAATATAAATACAAAACTTAGCAATAGCTAGTTTTTTTTTATTATTTATTGAAATTCTTATCCTCATTGTTATATTAGATTTATGCGATGGAAAATAATATTATATCTATATTTCAATTTATTTATATTAAATCTTTGGATATATATATCCAACAAAATTTTTGGTAATACAATAAATAATCTCCAAAAAACACTAAATATAATCCTAATATGAATTATATCAGCAGGTTGATTATTCATAATAAATAATTTTATGGGAATTATATCAACAGACAATATTTTTTATAAAAATAATATATATATTCTGACGTTATTTTTACTGCCAATATTACATTATTTTTTATTAGGTATAAGAATAAATTATATTTATAAATCACTAATCAACTTTACTATAGCTATATGTATTATAATATTGATAAAAATGACTAACATGTTAGACAATATATTATACTATTATTTACTAGTTTGATTTACAGAAGAATTTATAAAATATAATCTATCAAATAATATATATATATGTAATTGAAAATTGAAATCAGATATATTATTATTCGGTTTTATGAGTGGAATAGGATTTTGATTTATAGAAAATATCATATATATGTATAATTTTATGGCTTGATATTCAAATGGATCCTTCATTGTATTCTTGGTAGGCAGAGGATTATTTTGATTTTTAATACATGTAGTTTTTTCTAGTATTTTGTGCTATGGCATGTATATATTTTATCAAAAAAAGTCAGATTATATTACTAATATATATAATAGATACTTGATTTATGGATTGTATTTTTTGATTTCATATATATTATCAAGTGGATTACATGCTATTTATAATATATACATATCAAAATACTTTATATTTACTTGATTGTGAATACTGATATTTGGGTATTTACTTATAAGCTATTTATTTTTTTTGAGTGATAGACGATATTATGAACAAAATAGTAACTAGAATCATACAAAAGCAAGACCTTTGACTAAATAATAATATAATTTCAAAATGGACTTGGATAAAGATTTTTATCTTGTCATTTTGGTTTTTTGGATCTGCTATTTCTTATATGATATTTGTAAATTTATCTTCTACGGGGGGATATTTTTTGAGAATATGAAACAAAAGCTTAAATAAAATTCAATTTGAAGAAAACGTAATAGTCATGGAAGCTACAAAATATGAAACTAACTTGCAAAACAAGCTCAACACAAGTTTTGTAAATTATAATCAGCTTCCAAAATCAATTAGTATAAATGTCAATCTAAATAATTGACAATAGATATTAATGATTGAATTTTTGAGATATATTTGTATATATTTGTATATATTTTTATAAAAAAATACAAAAAATAAATGTATAATAATCTGGTTAAAAAGATATTAATTTATGTGTTTTTTGTGATATATATTTTTGAATTATCATTTAGCAATATAATTTTATTTGGAAAATGAGAAGTTTACGCAAAATGAACTAATGAAAAAGTAAATATAAATTTGATAATAATAGATAATAATATATACAAGGATTTGAAGTCTTCACTAGAAATATATACACCTATAATTCAAAAAAATAACTCAAATACTAAGATTTTGGTAGCACCTATTGATACTAAAATATGATCAATAGCTATAAGAAAAATAATAGAAAATGTATATTTTGAATGAGAAAACTGAATACCTAGTAAATTAGTTTGAATAACTTTAATTTGAAATATACCGATCCCAGTAGTAAATGAATGATGATATATATTTGCTAGTATGTACCCTTACACTGATTTTGAAAAACCAAAATATATATATAACTCTTGAGATTCATATCGAAAACTAAATTCTTCAGCATACGATAATCAGCCAGAAATATGGCAAAGCATAATAAAATTTGATTCTACAAAAGCTTATTTAGATTATTTTGATAAGTTATTTTTGTATTATAAAAAACCAATACTATTTGCTAGTCCAAGTATATGGTATGACGATATTATATTATGAAAAAAAACATTTATAAAAGATATATACAATTTTTACTTAAACAAAATAATTTTTGCTCAGGACTTAAACTATAATAGGTTTGCTAATATATTTGTAGATTTGCTAAGTACTTTGACAAATAAAAGTTTGTCTGACACACTTTCTTCTCCATCAAATATACTGCTTTGATACAAATGATCTTCTGATAATAGTGATTACTCAAGTAATTTAGTAACAGACCTACAAGCAACAGAAAAAAATTGAAAATGACTATTATCTATAGTAGTTTCAATTGTATGATGGTTATTATGATGAAGTCTAAAAGATGAAGTAGATAAAAGTACAAGTAATATTAGTAATTGAAATTGATCAAAAGTAATTAGCATATGAGATATATCTGAAGAAAAATGATTTAGTTCAATATCTTCAAGCTATACGCCTACTATGTTTATACCACAAATTTTAAATAATTGATATTTAAAAACTTTTATAGATTTATTTGGGAATGATTATATAAATACTATAAAAAATAATTTGGATTATTGATGAAGATATTGAGAGAAAGCGTCATTATGAAAAGTAATGTGAAGTGTTATGGCGGTTAATATAAATGACCAAAACTCCGATGATATAATTAGATTATTTAATGATAAATTAGAAAAAGCTATAGATACACAAATATATAAACAAAGATATTATATAAAAACGCCTATACTACAAAATATAAACGAAAAAAAAAATATAAATAAATTTAATATAATAGAACGATATAAAGATCCAAATAACATTGATTTCAATTTATGACAAAATGAAAAAATAAAAGAAAGTTATACTAATAATTATTTTGGATTTTCTGCTTCAAAATTAAGATCAGCAAGTGACATGTCCATACGAAAATGAACCTATAATAATATGACGGGTTTATCTACACTGAAAAAATATAAATATAATTGAATTGAAAAAATATGATATATAGATGATATAAGTGATTTTGATCCTGCAAAAATATCAATATGAGCTGGATTATGATTTTCTACTAGAGATGTAGAAGCAAACAAATGATATAACATAATGGAAATATGAAATCAAAAAGATAAAATAGAAGCAATGTTTAAAAAATATTTTGATAAAATTTTTGAAGTCTGATGAATATCATCTTATACCGAAGATGTAATGCAATTTTTTAGTCCATTAAAATTAATAATTGATAAAAATAATGCTAATACTCTTACATTAATACAAGAATCACCAGCTAAAATATCTCAACCTAACATGATTTTTGCTATGGAATTAGATAAAAATTTATGATGACCTATATTGGATATATGATGATGAAGATTGGCTGACCCAAAACATCTAATTTGATCAGCATTGACTAATAATGAGAATGTACTTATGGAAACCAAAGAAGGTAAAATATTGGAATCTCCATATACAAATTTTCCAAAAAATCCAGCCCAACCTCCAAATGATCCAAATAATACTCAAAATGTACAAATTGATGTTAAATGTGCTCCTCGGTTGAAATGTTCAGATTGAAGTATGTTAGAAACTTCAATAGATTCAAATAATCAAGATGCAGAGCCTACATATACATGTAGAGATGATAAATGATATACGTCTAGTCCAACTCAATCCGAAGATTGTAATTCTAATGTATGAAGTAATACATCTAATATGAACTGAAATATTACAATAGATCCTTTACTCCCAGCAATCGACCCCAAATATGATTCAACAAAAAACTTAAATCGAGAAATAAATAGAACAAAAAAATCATATAATTGATTGTCAGACAATTATCAAATTTACAAGCATGCATGAAATCCTATATTAGAAAGATATACACCATTTTTGTCAGAATCAGATGGAATGGTAGAAGTACCAGGTATATATTATGGTACAAGATTTACAAACTGGACTATAGCTAAAAATACTCGTTTAAGAAAAAATAGAGGATATACAGATATATATAGATTTTGACAAAAATTGAACGATTTGCAAAATATAAACTTTGATGATATTGATATTTCTACAGAAGAACTTAGGTTAATCTTCAAAATTGATACTAATATCAAAATCAATACTCGTATCTGTAAAAGTGAAGATGATACATTGCTTTTAAAGTGACGAAGGTTAGTATCTCCATGTATACAGCAAGACGAAAAAGATTCAAAAGAGAAAGAAATAAAAAAACAATTAGAAAATATCATTAGTGGATGAAAAACTCCTATGCTATATTTTTTATGAAAATGAATAAATCAAAAAAGCATAGAGAACTATCCATTTGGTAAACCAATAGATTGATTGATATTTATATACTCAAAAATATGGCCTAATATAGTTGCATTTTATAAAGATAAATCTGTAGAAATATCTATAGTAAAGGAACCTTCAATAAAATTTGATGATACAGAAAATTTACAATTAACTCCAAAAAGAGTATATAATACTCAATATATTTATAAATTAGTAGATAGTAGGACTTATCATAAATCGCCTACTTATGAAGAATTATATGGCTATGACTTAGTAATACAACAACCACAGCTTGAGGAGCAAATATTATATACAAAATGATCTTTTCATTGAAAAGATGACGAAGATCAAAGTTCTATAATAATAACTAATCCATTTTGAGAAAATGCAGGTCCATGAAAGCCAAATCTTACATTTGTAATGTGAAATGAAGTAATTGCTTTACCACTCAAAAACTACTTATGATTTGAATTAGAAAGTTATAAAGTTGATCGTAGATTTTTATGAATTCCTTATAAGACTACATCATATAGAGCTTTAAAAAATAAAGCAAATAGTCGGGCTCCAACTCCTGAAGAATGACCGTTTTATCAATGGTGATGACCAAAAGATCCAAAAATAATAATCAAAAAATGAGCAGAAATAAGAGTACATGGTAAAACTATAAAATTTACACAAGATGTCACATTTGAAAAATACGATGATTTGTGAAGCATAAAGTATAGACCAGTAAAAATGGTCTGAGATAAAAAGATATTTTATAGTATATGAAGAGCGGGTGGTATAAATGAAGTAACGGATGAAAGACCTATAGATACTCCTAGAAGCGTAAATTTTCAATGAATATGATGATCTTTGATAAATTTTAATTATCCAAATTTATGGAACGTAAATGTTTTTGATGATAAATGATCTTTGATGTCAACTTGAGAAATACAAAAAGAAATAAAAAAATATCTCAGTGAAAAAGTATGATTATATAATAAGTCTCTAAAAAAACAATTAGATAATCAAAGTACTCATTATCAAAAACTTCCACCAGAAATATGGAATACTATAGCAAAAGTAGATCCATCTTCTGTACCAAATCGTAGTTATGAATTGATAAAAGATGACTTTTTAGAACAATCATTAAGTGATCAAACTAAAAATTTAATTAGTGACGATGCAATAGTCATCGTAGCCAATAATCTATATTACAAAAATCTACCACGAGCTTATAAGCCATCTTTGGTATGATGATTGGTAGAAGATACAAAAACAAAATATGCTTTTGCTGATATATCAAATACAATAAAATATATTACTGAAAAATATATTACTTCAAACAGATTAACAAATATAGTTACTCAAAAAGATATACTTTACAATAAAAAAGATCTTTGAGACTTAATATTACCTCAACGAAATCAAACATGATACGAAATTTGATATATAAATTCAGATAATGCAGATTTTTGGAATACAGATACTGAATCAAATATGCTAAAGTCAATAATGTCAGACAAAAATAATATCAATCAAGATCAAAAACCCAAACTTGATCAAACTAACCCTGAATGTTGAACAGACAGTAATTGAACTGTATTTATTACAAAATGGCCAAAAGCATGGGTATGTCGATTCAAAAATCTTAAAAATTATTCGTTATTACCAAAAATTACATTTGGTAATTGATCTTGATTCAAACAATTTTGAGAAGACCGAAAAACACTTTTAAGTTGAGTAAACGACGTAATAAATGAGTACACAGAATCACGAAGATTATTATCAAAATCAAAAGAAAATCAAAAATTATTATTATTGGAAAATCAAAAAGATCAACAAAGCATATTATGGATAATAAATAATTTATCTATTATAAACAATTCTACATTATGACTAGATGATATAACCAAATCATGAAAATCAAAAATTATTGAAATCTGATTATTATCTAATATTAGCAGATGAATTCAACTTAAAAAATCAAAATTTGATCTATTTTTATCTGCAACATGAGTAAATTGCCCAATTTTCAATTGATCTAATTTGTGTAAATGAGAAACTAAAATTTGAAATTATGACTTATCCAAATTGATTGATAAGCCTCAAATAATAAATTTATGATTATCAAATAACTTAGTTTGATCTATATGACTATATTACAAAATATGTATAGAATCAACCAACATCTGCCAATATATAGATAAAGATATCCAAATATTACCCGGTGATATAAAAAATATACAAGCCATAACTCCAATAGATAATTATATATTACCAAATAAAATATCTATAGTAAGATGATCAAAAATTCCACTCAAAATATATGCTTTTGACAATTATAAAAATTTGATAGACACAACCTCAAAAGACTATTATTTTTGAGTAGATAATTGATTGGTAAATTATCAAAGTCAGAATATGTCTTGATTTACCACAAACACACGATCAGACCTAAATTTGGTGTATGATTCTTCTATAGTTGAACAAAATAAAGATTTACTATGAGTGTATAATATTAGTGGTTTTATAGATAATAAAGATGGTCTGACCAATAATCAAAAACTTGATATAAATCTATTAGAAGCACAAATAAACATCAATAATGATAATCTAGAGTATAGATTACCAAATTTGAGCTCTGTGATCAGTCCGTCGCCAAATAACATCAGCTCTCAAATACAAAACGTAGTAATAAAAAATAATATACCTTATTTTGAAATCAAAATCAATGATTGAGAAATTTGGTCAACGGCTAATATATATTCTTTCAATAAGCTAGTAATACCTGGTT
This sequence comes from bacterium, assembly GCA_043778395.1. GTDB lineage: Bacteria > Patescibacteriota > Gracilibacteria > Absconditabacterales > Absconditicoccaceae > JAYWGF01. Next base: position 8,637 of record JAYWGF010000141.1, read on the forward strand.
TTGTAAATTCAGAAAAAATTAAATGATATAGTTTTGATACGTTTTCAAAAATACTTCCAGAACAAGATATAACTATTACTTGAACCAAAAAAATATATCTTTATCCAAACATGATAGCTTGAAATGACCAAATAATAATACAAATAGGCAAATCTCAAAAAATAATCAATATAAAAATACTACCAGCAGATCCAAAAAAAATAAGTATAATACTACCAAAAAAAGAATATAAAGTTGATGAAAAATTCAAATGAAAATTTTTGGTACAAGATACTCGATGAAATCAAGCCGATAAACCCGTAAATCTTACAATTTGATTATACAATAGAGTAGGCTCAAAAGATATAATTTATTGAAATGGTAAGATAACTTTGGGAAATATAATTTGATCAACAGAATACGAAATGCGAGGTAGATGACCATGATGAAATGGGACCATATACTCATATATTAGCGATACATTAGGAAATTATCTTACACAATATACACCCGATTATCAAAAAATAATAGTAAATAACAGATCACGACCAACTGAAGATTTGGATATAATGTATCTCAATTTATTTGGTAATGACTGGTGAAATTTACGATGAAATAATTCTGACGTAAAAGACCTACAGAACATTTTATTTACAAAATCTTCAAAATTACTATCACTTACTACTTTACTACAAATACCATCAAAAATAAATAAATCTATAATATCTATATCTAGCAAACTTCAAATAACATCCCCTATAAACTGAGATATATATATACAAAAACAATGAGAATATCTATGAGTGAATAATGACGGAACAAATTGATTTTTGCCCATTATATGATTTGACAAATTTGATGTAAAATCTATTACTCAAAATGATATAAATACTATACAAACTTCTTCACCTACTATATATATCATAAAAAGAATGAATAATCTGACTTCACTATCGTTATGAAACAGTAATCTTATAGTAGATTGAAAAATATATGATCGATGAAAGTACGATAATATATATATAAAATCTTCTAACTCTAATGTAAATTGATATAACATATATAATTTATACTACAATAACAATGTATTAGCAGATATAATCATTGCATGAGATATATCAAAAAGTTTCTCTAGTCAGGATATAAATAATCTAAAAGATATATATCAACCCAAATGATATGATGCATCATGGTCATTTTGACTAGATACTAGCACAAAATCTATACAAATAACTAGTAACAACGATAACCTTTGATCCAATAAAAGCATAGACTCAGTAATAGAAAATAGTGATAATCACTTGCTATCTGTAGGATTTGGTGGAAAGTTTTCCAATATAAGTAATTTTTCAAATTGACAAAATGTATGACAATCCACAATACCTTGAGCCAGTGAATTTATGGTAAATTTTGGAGATCCTTATGTTTCTAGAGTTTCAAATTCTTGACCAGTAGATGATGTAGTAAAAAATCGAGATTGATGACAATGACTAAACGTATATTCTACTGATACTAATATAGTAGACGTAAAACCATTTTCACTAGATGGTGATACAGATAAAGAATTATTGGTAGTTGATAATAAATGATCTATAAAATTTTTAAAAAATTTTGGCTGAAGAGATAATTGGAAAGATTATTGAAATATCATAAATATAGCAGATTGAATCAAAAAAATACGAATTTGAGATACTGATGGTAATGGATATGAAGATATAATAGTACTCACGAATTCAAATAAAATTAGAGTTTATAAAAATTTTGATGGTAAAATAGATGTAGATTGAAATCAAATTTGTCTAGATATAGCATGATGACCTGATAATGTCAAAGACATTTTTGATATGGAAGTTTATGATTTCAATTGAGATTGATCACTAGATATAGCTATAAATGACATAGACAATAGAGTCAAAATTTTCTGGTGATGAAAAAATTTATTGTGAGATAATTATGTAAGCAAAGATAAATATACTTGTGATAAAGATTGGAAAACTCGTCAAATTGATAATATTTCAGAGATAGATTGATTTAAGTTAAAAATTCAAAATTGAACAAACATATATGATGACTGAATGATGCGTCGACAGTGAATGTGAAAATCAGAAACAATATCTACAGATATATTATGAAAAAATAACATAGATTATCAATGATATCCAAAACTCAGTGATGTACTAAAAGCAACAGATGAAGAATGATGACCTACCAAAAATACACAAATAAAATGACTAGAGGATTGAAACACAATCAAACCATTGGATACTACTAATACGGATTATAGTCAAAAAGTATCAAAAAATAGTGATAACTTACAATCATTATTGTCAGCAGGATCAGATGTATCAAATCTAAAAATAGATCCTATGCTATATAATTGAGCCATAGCAGCAGGAAGACTTACAAAATTGTCAAATATATATAGTCCTATATATGATCAATGAATTTTAACAGATTATATATATTATATAAATAGAAAATTTCTGTGAGAATGAGATAAGATAGGTATCACAAAAACTTATGAAGACTTAAACTGATGATCATTGGATAATGGTGATGAAGTAAAAATTACTACAAATTTTGTAGTATCACAAGCAAGAATATATACTTATTTGGACAAAATAGAATGACCACGAGAATTATCTACTGACCAAAATGATAAAATTAACTGACGACAAACAAATGGCATAAATGATGATTATAAATTGAGTATTTGAGATAAAGATTACTGAATCATCATGGATAATATGAAGTTATGAGTTTGAAATTCATCATACAGTTATATTGTCAAATATATATCCCCTAAGACAAGGTTATCAAAAATGGTTTTGAATAAAAAATCATATTTTGGCAAAGTGCAATTCGCGTGAGATAAGTCAGATAATCTGACTAATATCATATCGCTCATACCAACCGATGATTGCAAAAAATTTAGTTTTGATTATAGTTTTGATTGAGGTAGATCTATAAGCAAAAAAAAAATAGATTTGCTCGCTGGGATAAATTTGAGTAAACAATCAGCTACCAAAAGCTTCAATGATGCAGTGCAAAAGACTTTGGATTTATGAAACGATTTATGAAATACAAATGTAATAGAAGTCACAACTACTTGAGAAAATAATCCATATAGTTTCAAAAAAAATCTTCAAGAAAAACGAAATCAAAATGAAGCATATTCAAATCGATGATGAATAGTAGAATCTATATCAGACGAGCAAAGCATATATTTCAATTTTAATTTGAAAAAAATACCTGTATCACCAAATTGAATTACTAATTTTATGAACCACGACTTAAACCAAATAAGAAGTAAATTATGTAATTGATTTAGCGTATGAAACACAAACGAAAATGGCTCGTCCATATTATCAGCACTACCAAGTAGTATGGCATTTTTGTCACCAGGTATACAAAATTTTATGTGATGCGAATTACCTATATATGGATGAAGTAGCTATGATAAATGAATACCTATTTTTGCAGCACTCACGAATGCAATACCTTTTGTACGACCACCAATACCTACATGAGCATGATGATGGTTTCCATGACTATCTACTAGCATGATAAGAATATATATATCACCGACTACTACAGCATGATTATGATTTGCTATATGTTTATGACCCGAAGATGTAGGTAAAAGATTACCAAAAATTTTGAGAGATGTAGTTTGAAATTGTATAGTTTTTGCTACAAAAATATGACCAAAGTGAACTCCAGAATGACCAATCACAAAAACAGATAAAATAACAGTAAATAATGCTATCAACACAAATCAATCAGCTTGTAGTGCAACTACTGACAAACCATTGACTCCTTTTATTCTTACAAATTGAGGTGATGATATATATGGCAATAGCTATTCGCCCACAAATAGTCTTGATGCTTGATGATTGTGAAATATGTTTCTTACGCCAATTTCAATATGATGAACAAAATATAAGTTTAGAAGCATAAATGTAATTTCAGTTGGTGATTTTATAGAGCAAAATGTAGTAAATATAAATGAACCAGATCAAATTCAACCCAAAATTATGACTGATTCAAATAAAAATAATTGACTCGTAGCTTGTCTTACTACAAATTTCCTTTGACCTCAGATTGAGTATATAAAGAATAATCTGACTAAATTTTGAGTAAATGTATATTTACCTAATATTAGTAATATATTCTGACAATATGATAGTACTTTTGCATACATAAATAGCAACAATAGACCTACATTTTCTATAACTTGAAATACACTGTGAAGTGCAAAAAAATATCGAGAAGATGTTACTAATACGGCACCAACTTTAGATAAATTACAAAAAGATATCTTACAACAACCAAAAATAATAAAAAATACATTATATACTGGTACTTCGTGACAATATACTATCACAAAAGCCCTAAATGTATTATCAACAAGTAATTTTCAAAAACTCAACGATGGTATTAGTGATCCTTTTAGTAATATAAAAGAGCGACTTGACAAATCGTTCAATACTCAAATTATAACAAAAAGAATATATATAGACGTGCCGGTGATAAGTTCAGATAATATTCTTGAAGCAAAATCCTACTTCAATCAATGGATTGCAGTAAATGATGCAACTATAGATGATTACAAAAATGTAGTTACTGATATACAAGCAAACTGTTCAAAAAAATATTGAGGCAATATTGACTATTGTCAATCAAAAATAAAAGAGATTAATAATGTAATCATAAATCATAGATCTGTAAAAAATTCTATATTACAAAATGTAAAAAATCTAGAACTATATAGTGAATATCCATTAGAAATTTACAGACTTATAAAGCTACAAGACCAATATTTGGTAGATATAGCAAACTTCTTCAATTATAATATCAATTATTTATCATCTTGGCTAACACGTAATATAAACATCATAAGTTCTTACCTTGATACATTTACTACTATGATTTGAGTAATAAAATCTCGACAGGTTTTGGTAAATATATGAGTAAACTTCAAATCTAGATGTAGCACATGTACCGTAGATAATTACAGTTATTATAGTTGTAGTTTTAAGTGATTTTGTCCAAAATTTCCTATATTCAAAATTCCACCATTCAAACTACCAAGAATAACCTTGGACTTTAGTCAAATAAATTTGTGAGCATTTATATCAATACCAAAATATGTATTTAGACCAAAAAATATAGATACATCCTTTTTATTCCAGCTTCCAAATTTACCAAACCTATGACCATTTGGTTTGGATGCAAATATTAAATTACCTACAGTACCTATTATACCACCTCCACCAAATTTATCATTTATACAATTACCAAATTTTATTCCTCAGATAAAACGAAATTTACCCACTTTGCCACCAGCGCCAAGAATACCAAAAATAAATCCAGAAATATCTTTGGCAGTAGACGTAATAGATGTAGTATGACAGATATATTGTTTAATAAAAAAATGACTGCCTTTGGTGTGAGAAAAATGAGTAAAAAACAAAATAGAACAGTTGACTCAAAGGTCACGAAGCAATAATTTATTTGATTTCAATTTGATCAAATACCCTGTTTGAATTTTGGATATTACAAATTTAAATTCAACTGTCTCAAATAATAACAATGCTTTTGACTTTAGGATAGAATCACAAATAGATTTCAAAGCTAATTTTGAGTGAGTATATAATGTTTTTGATAATATTGCAAAAAGTATAAACCTCAAAACCAAAAATCTTATAAAAGAAATAAATAATCAGACCAATAATATAACCAATGAAATAACTACTATAAAACAGCAAGTAGGCATACCACAAACATTAACTGATGAAATACCAAGACGACAAATAAAAAAAGACTTTAGCTATAATAGTTTTTATAATAACTCCAAACAATGAGATACCGAAGATTACAAAAATCTAAGATATAATATGACCAAAGATCGATCATATCTAAAAAATAAACTAAGTAGTAACGAGTATGGTGAACAAAATATATGACAAATAGACTGACTATTAAAAGTGCTTGGTAATAAATCACAAGTCAGAATATCTAGTGATTTCAATAATATGGTATCACAAGTAAATAATGCAGTAGATAAGCATCTGCAGGAAAGTAAAAAAATACAAAATAAAATACTATATAATTATGACCAATTTTTGAAAGATATACAATCAGATCAATTAGTAAATGAAGAAGAAACTGTATTAAATACTACAGTAAAAGTTTTTGACACTGATGCAAATACAAAACAAGTCATAAATAATTATGAAAACCCAAATATATCTTACCTCAAATTAAATAAAAAACTTGTAGACTGATATAAATACGTACTACAAAATCAGCCAGAAAAAACCTTACTTGATAGTACAAATATATCTTTGATAAAAAATGAGTCAATCCGTCTATCTGAAAATATAGATAAAGCTATATATATATTATCTACCAAAAATATAGAACAAAATATTCAAACAAATATAGATGATAAACCCAAAGTATCAAAATTGGATAAAAATCTGAGAATAGCTGATTGTGCATATAGCGATCCGTGAAGTCCATGTTTTGGTGATGCAAATGCACCTGATGCGCCACCTGACGCAAATAATACGCCAAACACCTCATCATCTACTTCACAAATAAGCAGTTATGGATTTGATAATATCGCTAAAGGTATAAAATTATCTGACATAGCATCCACAAATTATAAAGCTACGGATGATGCTGCATACGTAAATTGACTATTTATCAAATGATATTTGTGATTTTATTTTAATATATTAACTAGTCAGGCAAGAGCCAAAGAGATTAAAAAAACATCACTTGATATGAATGGAGATGGATTGGATGATATAATTTTGCGAAATAACAACAATATATGGATAAAATATCAATGACAATCCTCAAAACCAAATATCTTAAATAATTATCAATGATATTATGAACTATGACTTATAGATGATATAAATAAACTAGATAATCTGACCAATGGCGTTAGCAAGGCTTCGGGAAAACAATATAAAATACGAGCACAAGGTATATGAGCTTACAACTTTGAAAGTCAATGACAAGAATATGATAATATATCTTATAAATGGACAAACGATAAAATACGATCTCAAAATAATTGATGATATATATTTCGTTATACAAACGACATACAAGACTATGGAAAAGAAAATAATATATCAAATGCCAAACGAAATTATATCATATTGATGCCAAATATAATTGGGTATGAAAAATCTCAGAAATTACAAACAAATATGGATAACGATGATTATACAATAAAGTCAGAATATATCTCTGATCTACAAAACAATAAAAAATTAGAATCTATCAAATCATATAATATTGTAAGTGAGGATATAAGCACAACTTTGTCAAATATTGAGCGCAAACGATATTATGCGCAAGTTGCAAAAATACAATTAGTAGATAATATTTGGAAAAAGTGATCTTCGCGAACTTCTCAAAGAAACTGATGACCGCAAATGGTTGCAGACAAAGAATCACCAACGGTTAGTGCTTGATTAGGTAATGGTTGATGAGATAATTGAGACGGCGGCCTAGGAATTTGTGAACCAGAAAATAAAAATTTAGATATAAAATCATTTTATGAAAACAAAATTTTTCAAACTTGAAATAATTTATTATTTGATTTGAGCAAGAACTATCAAATAAATATAAAAAATAAAACTAATAAAAATATTACTTCTTATAAAATCGATAAGCCAAATATTGAAGGTTGTATAGATTGACTAAAAAATAATATTATAAATTGAGCATTATATCTTGATTTGATAAATTGTAATAAACAAAATACTATAAACTCAAAAATAAACATTACTTACAGTGATTGAACAACTGATCAAACTATAATTTGTATAAAATTTGAAGATAAATGAATAAATGACTGAACTAGTCCATATCCTACTATCCCTATCAAAAATTGACAAGATAATTCAAAAGATATAAGTTCATACTTATCAAATTGAATCAGCCTAATAAGAACAAAAACTAATAGACTAATCTCAAATTGATATATACATAACGCAAATATCCTAACCAATTACACCCTTAGCTGATATTGGCTTGATAATGCCAAATTTGCATGATATGAACGATATATACAATTACAATCATGACAAGTACTAAATCCTAAGCTTATCATGAAATGATCCTCAAATAGTCAAATTATAAACATCCCAAACATATATAGCTATGTACCTACTGATATATACTATGTATTGATATGAAAAGATGCGGCATGAAATTCTACCAAAATCACAGCAAAAATAAATCTATCAGTACCCGACATATCTATCAAAGATATATATAAAAAAGATGGTCTGACCGCTGTCAAAACACAAGTAGAATCTCAGATGGATGATGCGTCAATAATATATCAAAAAAACACCGATTGACAAATAAGCCAACTAATATCAAATGATAATATATACAAATATAACCTTTGACTAGAGCAAACTGCACTTGATGGTTGATTATTCAAATTTGCAAATGGATATAAACTTTCTGATGGTAGTGGTAAAATAATATGATTTATATTTGATGAGGGTAATATATATATTTTGGATAAGAAATATAACATAAACACAGATATATCTACAAATAAACCAATAAATAAAATCGTAGATAGCAATTGAAATGTATTATTTGATATATATCTAGAGCCAAAAGAATTAAAATATCTAAAAGCAAATAACACATCTCACCAAGTAGTGAGACTTCCACGAAATTATGGTATTGGTAATTTTGGTGGGTGATATTGCTTATCTACAAACACTTTAGTGAATTGATGCAAAATATTTTTTTCTACTAAATGAGAAATTGGATTTGCAAAAGAAAATCAAAAATATAATTTTGTTTATAGTTATGAAGGCAGCGGAGTTGTAAAATATAATATATATGAATCAAAAACCCAAATATGATCTTATTGACTAAGTGTTTCTATAAGCAAATAAAAATAAATTATAAAAATAAGATATATTCTGACTGATATTTTACTTGATATATATCATATATACAAGGATAGATATAAAAATACATATAAGTCAGAATATAAATTATATCACCAATATTTACTAATATTCAAAATCTCAAACCAAATTTATGAAAAATAAATATAAAATAATAATAAGTCTAATATTTGGGGTTTTAGTATTGGGTAATGCATATATATACGCCCAAACTTCCAGCATTCAAGACGATTGTGCTATGGATATAAATACTACTAAAATTGCACCAAGCTCTAGTATAGAAGATTACGGAATCGTAAACTATAGTGATTTGTTGTATATATATAATACACTTAGGCAGAATTGTGATAGTGAGGACGCAGATACACCTATAGCATCTCATTCATATATAGAGTTATTATATACCACTATCATAAAAGATAAATTCTTACTAGATATAAAAGAAGATTCTTACAAAACTTCTACACCCATAATAGCAGATCCATTATGACAAGCACGATATGACAAAAAAATACAATATTATCAAAATAATAAATGACTAAATCCAGAGATAATAAAAGAAGATTTTGATAATTTATGGAAATTTGGTGAATATAACTATGATATAGATAATAATACTTGCGAATATAGTTGAGATAGTGATAAGTGATTGTATGATAAATTATATAATACTTGTGCGATGGTAAAATGTATGAGAGATAAAATAACACTGCCAAATCAAAACGCAACTATAATAAAAACTGACTATAGTTTGTGTAATCTATATGTAGATGAGGTTATGTCTTCGGAGCTAAATCGTATGACAGATTTAGTAATAAACTATGCGGCAAAAATGACAAATATGAATTTTGATTCTTATGCAAATAAATATTTTTGATCAAAAATGG
>JAYWGF010000142.1:0-5045 GCA_043778395.1 bacterium
CTAAATACCATTATTATATATATCCCATTACTTTGCAACTTCGTTGCACCGTGTCCAGCTAAAGCTGGGGGTTTTAAACCCACTACGTGGAAATAAAATCTATACCAAAAATATATATAAAACATATCATCAAATAACTTTGTAATTTTTATCAGCAAAGAAAATTAGATATTTTCTTGTCACATTTGTGTGAGAATTTTTTTGATAAATGTATAACTTGCGATAGCAAACAATAAATTACAAATTACTCCAAATATCACTAGCTCAAGTGTAATATGATAATCAAATCCAAAATATATATATCATAACTTGCATAATATCAATAAACCACTAAGCAATCATACCACAAACCCAAATCTACGCCAATTTATGATAGGATTGATGTCTAGACGATATCACATATATATAGCACCAAAAACATAAAGCCCTTCTAGCAAAATCTGAGTAATCACTCATCACAATATATTATAGTGATATAGCAAAAATATTCAGACTCCACCACCAATTGCTAGTCATATACCATTTACTTCAAATAATCTATTTTGATGATGAAAAGTTATCATGATATAATTGTATGTCTGCTTGATAAAAGTCAGAATAACTACTATCCCCAAAAAGCCTAATATATAATCGGCTCCATTGCTTGACAAAAATGCACTGAGATATTTTGGTCAAGATACAAAATTTATGATATTTTGACTAAAAACGGCAAAATTTATGGCTATCCATCATCACAATCGTATCAAAAAAATCATCAAAAGTCAATATGATTTTTTTTTGGCTTCATCGCTGTGAGATGCTATCTTATGAATCAAACTATTGCCTATACTAGATGGTATGATGAGCAATATTTCTACCAAACTCATAGCCAATCACCATATTCATACATAGCCAAATCACTCTATAGTAGGAAAAATTACCCCCAACGCTATCCCCACCAACAATATATGAAAACTACTAAAATAATAAGATAATCCATATTTCCAATTTTTGATAATATGGTTTTTAGTAAACTCCCAATCTCGGTTTCGGTAAAATTTGATATATTTATTGCTGGCATATTGAGTATATATATACTGAAATACACCACTAATCAGCACACTTCCTATCACTAGCAAAAAAGCTACTATATTCCTATTATTTATAATATCAAAATTTACATCACGATATATATATATCACTCAAATCATAAATATAATCTGACTTATCCTAGCTATAGTGAGTGCTATGCTAGTTTGTTCCATTTTTCGGTACAATTGGAGGGGTATTTGTACTATACCACTTAGCATAAATGTTGCTGAAAATATCATCCCCAAAGGCAATCCATATATCAAATATATATTATCAGTGTATGAAGGTATCATATATACTATCACCAAAGCCAATCCATACACTACAAATATATTGAATATACGACTAGTCACAAACTTGCTATAATAATCAGAAATCTTGGACTTGGTAGTAGGATCTTGCAAATCTATATCATTTTTGGATAAGTCGGTTTTTAGTCAACCTATCTCCCTAAGTGCAATCACATACAATCCAAAATCAGCCAATGCAGACCATATGGCAAAATATTTGATGATAGTATTGTAGTCACCAAATCTCAATGGTCCCAAAAATGGCGTTGTAAATTTTAAAACTATAAAACCTCATATCGCAGATAATACTCTTCACAGTATTTGCCAAAAGGCGTCTTTTATTATCATAATTTTAGTAATATCATATATATCCTGACTATATATATTTTGACCAAAATTTCTACAAAAAATAACTATATATATTATCAAATTTTTTTGTAAAAAAAATCAATAGTTGATGCAACTATCAATTTTGTAGAAATTGACTAAAGGTCAATCTCTTACATTTTATTTATGATATATATGGCGAGTAGTTATCTCACAAATATACATCACAACTTTTTATTTAGCTATGGCATATGCCACAGTGTGTAGACAATAAGATTTTCTCTTACCCTTTTTAGTACGAATACCAACTACAGAACCGTATTTAGCGGTATAAGCATCAGCCTCATTTTTGGCATGATCCTTCATGGAACTTGGTTTACTGTGTTCTACGATAATCCCATCATAACATCCTGGCATTAAACCAGATTTAGATGAAATTACAATTTTTTGAATTCTGCCCTTAATTAGAGCAGTTTCCATCGGAACATGATGACCAAAATAATGGCCATCAAAATAACTAATTAGCTTTTGCATGCTATCGCATATTTATACTCTTACCAGAGTTGGGTTAGTAGTTAACGCTAATAGATTTATATACAAATACATATATAAACTTAGCATTGACATATATATTTATTTATGATTGATAATCAATAGATTTTTGAGTTTTTTGTGATATATATTTGTATACATATATGCTATACAAACATTCAGGTTTCATGATCTTCATAGGTAAAATTTTGAGTCCTTGGTTTAGTAGTTGATTCTGATTTGATATTTGATGATGAATTACCTTTAGGTTGATTTTTTTGATCAAATAATCCATAAATTTGAAAAAGTATATTTAGTATTGGTTTACTGACAGGCAATTTATTTTTATTTTCACTTTCTGACAATCATATAGTTTGAATAAATTCTTTTGTAGGTTTTGTAGGCATAAATATAATTTATAAGATAAAATAGTATTGACAATATATATATAAAATTTCTTGATAATCAAGATAATTTTTGTGAAGTCAGAATATTTGATAATATATATAATCATATATCACAAATTATCAAAAAGTGCTTTTTTTTTGTGCTCACAAAATTATTATATATATAGTTTTAATATTATATTTTGAATATGGAAGAATACCAAATATTATCCACTATAAAAATTATCATTTGAATATTGACTATAACGCTAGTTTCTGTAAAGCTTACTCCATCTCAAGATTTGCTGACTTGAGTAGTATTGATGCTTATTGGTGGATTTTTGGTAATTTGGTGAATATCTTATCGAGTATTGTATTTTGCATACCTAAATTTTAGCCACAAAAAGCTCATCATCATATCATGACAATGCTATAAGATATCATTTTTTGTAGCAATATATGGATTGATAAATTTGATGCTTATAGTACGAGAAATACGAAATATATATATATGGTTAGCCATTACATGATTTTTTGTATCAATATGAATATTATTGTATCGTAAGCTAAATTATATTTTTGATAATTTTTGACAAGCCTCGACCATATCTTCACAAGATATAAAATAATATTTGTGTATAGTAATGATGTCACTTAGTCAATTTATATCATCTACTCAGTTATTTTTGTCTACAAATTTATTTATAAAAAATTGGTCATCTATTTTTATATCTGATAAAAGTTTGGCTATAGCTGATTGGTTACTATTATAATCTAGCAATAATATATATAGTTTATCTATAGTTTTGGAAAAATAATCAAAATATTCATGATATATGGGCTCATTTGATAGATAAAGTTTGTATATATTGTGATCTATGTCCTCTAGATATTTTACACTATAAAAGCTATCATTCATGATATTTTGCAACAAAGTCGTGTTTGATTCATTTGAGAGTTTTACTTGGTCTAGATTTGATATATATTTTATGATTTTTTCATATATAGTTTTTAGGTCATTATATTCTTTGTATTTTGCTGCATTATCTTGTCAATGATGGACCTGTATTTGATCCAAATTATATTTTTTGCATCTTTCATAATATGATTGTATATCTTTGGTAAGAGATTCCATAGCGTATTTTCAAGTCAGACCATTTATCTTATCTATATATAGCATAGGTATATTCTGACTGACTTTATCTGGAAATATCAAAATCAAAAACTTCACAAAATATCAAATAAATGGATATAAAGCTATGGCGCCAATTATATCAAATCACCCTATAAATAGCATCAATGTTTTTTCGTCAGATAAGTGATAATGCAATATAGAAGCTAGATATGAATTGAGTTGACTAAATATATATATACTAAATTTAAAAAAAATACCAAAAATTATAGCTGTAAAAATATTGAAAAATAAATGGCTATAGGCTATTCTTTTGGTTAGGCTATTTTTGCCTATAGCTCACTGTAGCGCTGTTATGCAGGTTCATATATTGGCTCATATCATGATAGCAAATCCTATTGGTAGATTTATGACTCAAGCATTTAGTGCAGTGATAGACATAAGTATTACACTACTACTACTACGAATAGCAGCAGTCACTACTACTCATATCAATACAAATACTATCATATTATAATGAGATATTGCATTTAGGTCTATAATTTGAGTAAGAATAGTCATAGTAGATTTTATATAATCTATCCCCAAAAATATAATACTCAATCAAAATAATCAATCAAAAAGAGCCTTTTTGGATTTGAAAAAAAATCATAATATACCACTAACTCACATTATCACAAATATATATTTTTTGATATCAATAATTCCTGACTCAAATGACAAAAAAGCCATAATATTATCCAAAAAAGTAGTGCCTATATTTGCTCATATCATCATTCCTACTCACTCCACTAGTCCAATTACCCCAGTTCCTACAAATGCCGTAATTATCAAAGACACAACAGTACTACTTTGCAATATAGCTGTCACTACTATTCACATTATTATGGATTTAAATTTTCACTTGGTATATTTTTTGATCCAATTTTGGGTAGTTTCTCATATATTAGATACGGAATTTTCCAAAAGTTGCAAACCAAAAAGTAATATAGCTAATCAAGCTAAAAATTTTGGCCAATCAAATAATTCAAAAAAATTTCACATAGATATCTTTATTTATATAAATATATAATCTGACTTATATTATACTATATTACCAATAATTTGTCAAAAAAAGTTGATATTTGCTAGATAAAAATATATATCTCAGATTGACAAAAATAGCTAGTATACAATATAATTTGTATTTACAAAAAAATCTTTTAATTATATTTGACAAATAATGTAATAATTGCAGCAATTAAGGTAACACATTTGATAAAAAAAGATTATAGAATAAAATTATAGAGCCGCTAGGCGAAATAATGT
>JAYWGF010000143.1:0-1819 GCA_043778395.1 bacterium
TGCATCATCTGAAATCGACAACGAATCTGCCCAGTTCATTCAGCTATAAAATCAGCCGGAAATCATGCTTCAAATTTATCAGCATTTTCAAAAGGATAATGCAACTGAGCAAAAGGCATACTTCCACTATCCATCCAAGGATCCAAAACCTCTGAAGTCCTAATATATTTCTTATATATATCAGAAGAATTATCTGACTTATTTAGCTCTTGTCACCATATTGTGTCTATATATGGACGATGGAAGTCAAATTGTTGCTTTGTGGATTTATCTAAATAATTTACCAAAATATCACAATTATGTAAAGAATACTTATTTCGGTCTTTCTCATAATCATAATCAAAAAAATATTTTTTAAATAATCTTCAAGTTCATCAATGCGAAAAACATATTATATTTGATTTATAGTTAGGTTTTGAGTATTCAATTATAAAACTACTAACTCTTTCAAATATACCAAAATACGATTCTCATCATTCTGAAATAGGATTATCGCTCCATGACATAAAATAATTTTCTCAAGGTTTTTTTGTACTTTTATGTAAAGAAGGTAGGCATTCTTCTGTAATTCTAAAATCTACATATATATTTTTATAAATTTGAAATTGTTTTTGAGTTGTAGAAGATTTCAAGTAATTTACCAAATCTCATGTATCAAATAATTTTTTATATATTTCTGATATTTTTATATATTCCAATTCCAATTCGTTTATTTTTTCTCAAATATGTAGTTTTATATATGGTTTAGCTGTTTGAAATGCTCTATACATAGGAGATATTGCAATAATACTATTATCAAAATCAATATTATTTATTTTGGCGACTATAGAATCCGCCTGTAAAATTCAATTTTTATTTAGAATAGCATCTCATCTATCATCACGAATTCATAATTCATTATAATCAGTTTCTCAATGTCTTATATATATATATTTAGTCATAATCTTACTACCTGTCTGATCCAAATTATATATATCTTCACGAGATCACATAACTTTGGTATCTATAGTGTTACCGTCTATATCTTTGGCTATCCAAACTGGCATCGGCGTAGCCCAATACTTCGTACGACTAATACATCGATCTGGCGCAGTTTCTATACTTTTGGCAAAACGACTATATTTTACAGAACTTGGCACTCGATTAATATTTTCATTTTGTGCAAGAAGTTGTGGCTTGATACTATTTATGTCTATAAATCGGCTATCTTGAGTCTTATATATGAGTGGTGTCTGCGTCCTAGGACACATAGGCACTGTATGTGTGATCGATTCTTTACGAAATAGTAATCATTTTTCTGTCAATTTACGCATCACTTCATCATTTGCATTTGACTGATTTGCTACTACAGTATCATCATCTTTGCGATAGTATAATCATTTCATATCATATACTTCTGATGTATATCTTCACTCTTCATTTAGTGCATTGGTTTGATATAGGTTATATTTTTTGCCAGTAGCAAAATCATCTTCACCAAATTCTGGTGCCGTATGCACGATTCCAGTTCCATCAGTTGCCGTGACATAGTCTGCTGCATATACTTTATGATTATTATATATATCAGAGATATTATCTGACTTTACTTCATTTTGGATATTTATCCCCCCGCCTACGGCGACCCCCTTTTCAAATGGGTAATTTGATTGGACGGAATTTATATTTGACTGTAGTCAGTCCCCCTTGAAAAGGGGGGTAGGGGGGATGCTATAATAATCAAATGGCGCTTCATATCATATACCTATCAATTCTGATCATTTACATCTGTAAATATATATATAATCTTCGGGATTTTTGTAATATTTAGCTATCAAATCAT
>JAYWGF010000144.1:0-4981 GCA_043778395.1 bacterium
GCAAAGAATCTTGCAACACATGCGTTAAACCTATATTCTGAGTATGTTGATTAGAAGAATGAAACTGTATTTCTGTAAAAGATATTACACAGATATGAACTTGTTGTAAGACATATAAAATATCTAATACTATGACATTGGCAAGTTCTGATTGATCTATATCTATAGTAAAGAATTTATGTAGTTATGATTTAAAGGCAAAGGCATCATTAAATATTGATAGGCTGGTTTCTGTTAATTGATTAGATTGATCATGACACCTTGTTGATAAAATAAAAGCATGTTGAAATTGATTGATATCTGTTATACCAAGAGAAGTATCACCGTGAAATTGGATACTTGAGATATGCTGAAATCCATCTACCTCATGATGAAACCCAGTAAGTAATGTTGATGAAAGAGTTGCATTTAAATCATGATGTACTGCTGATTTTCTGTCCTGACAAATAGAATGATGAAACTGCATTGATATAGATAAGACGTGATGTAAAGCTATATTCAATCTAAAGGATTGTTGTTTTACAAAGCCAGAATGAACTATAACAGTAAATACTCCATATGAAATAAATATACAGCACAATGCTCCATCATCTCTTCAGACATATGCAATAGATCAAGCAAATACATCTTGAATTATAAATTGATGAACATGAATATCTCTTACAACATTATCATTATCTTGATGAAGTGTAGATTGACTACAGGTAACAAAAGCTGGTAGATATAGAGTATCATATGTATGACAATCATGAATAAGCAACTGAGTATCGTGAGCATTTGTTAATATATATTCTGGCTCTACTTCAATACTATCCGTATGATATGAAGCACCTAAATGACTTTCATTAACGCCATATAATCCAACAGATGCATTGGCTACAATGAATCCATTAGATATGGAAAACAGATTATTTTCTTGAAGTATTGATGTTTCATTGCCAGCAAACTCTGTATTATACATATGATGAGAAGTTAGAACAAACGTAACTACATGAAATTGAGCATGAAAGAGATGATGTATAATGGTTATGCCTAAATCAACTTTAAGCGTAGAATGGATAAGCGACAACTCATGAATATTTAAACATACTAATTGTTAATGTGCAACTGCAATAATTGATGCGATAGCTGTAAAGAACAAATATATGGTGTTTGTGGTCTATTAGAATGAACTGATATAAAAATAGAAGATCAAACACAAACTTGAACATGTTGCAAGACATATAAGATTTCTTCTTTGGTAAATGTAGACAGTCCAGATAATTCTATTGGTGTTACAAAAACATGAAATACATTTCATTTAAAATGATTTAAATTTGACTCTAATACGCACGATAGACTTATGGCTGTCAATAGCGCAGATACCCCATGATATGCAACACAAAAATTTGTAAGTACATGTAATAATATACTAACTATTACTCCAAAACAAATATCTATATGACAATGGGTTTTAGACTTTTGTATAGATCCATCTAAAATTAATGTTAAAGATGAAAAAGTTGCAGCTAGTTCTTGATGTACACCAAAGTATTTACAAGATATATTAAAGACAAACTATACTGATTATTTTCAGTTTGTAAAACAATGATATGATGTAAGTCTAAGAGTAACAGAAAAAGATAGATTTCTTGCTCACATACGAACAAATGATATGTATGTATCATGAGCACTACCACTAGATACAACATGATATTGAGTCATACCTAGTTCTATATGGTCAACAGAATCAACTATGCCATGACAAATATCGGATCTTACGTTTAGTTGATCTATCGCTTGATGATGAAATAATACAAAGGTTATTACTATACCATATGATTGATGGTATTGAGTATGATTTTGATGAAGCGGTAAAACATCACAATGAGTTGTAACAGTTAGAAATCAAGTTGTAGTATATAGATGATGAGCTGAGGCTCTTAGAATATTTGATGATAGATTTTCTTGATCAAGACATGAAGATTTAAATAACAATTGAAAGTTAGATCCAAATGAATTTAATTATCCAATTTGACATATACTAGAATCATGATTACCAGCTGGTAAACTTGCTGTCGATGCATCTTTATCTACTGCTATTAGATGATTTTGATTTGGTGCATATAGACTACTTCAATTAAAGAAAGATGATATTTTGGCATTCATGTGGAAAGTTGCAGTCGAATGAGATAATCTTGATTATATAATAAGTCCACAAGTTTGATACACTGCTCAATGAAATGATACACTTACAAATTGAAGATGAGCATGAGTTTTTGTTACCGTACAAGAAGAACTAGTTAAAAAAATTAATAAATAAAAAAAACACCCATTAATTTGAGTGTTATTGTATATCGTTCCGAGCAATGTGCCAGAGCGATTTTTTTATATGTCTAGGAATTATTTATGCCACGTCTACAAGCCATTTATACTACTTTTTAGAGAAGAATTCTACTGCTCAGAGTATTTTTGCTGGTAATGAGTCAAAGTTTCATTCCATTTTTATCAATACCTCAGATAATTCATATTCTTTAGAGTTGACTTCTTTCAATTTTTCAACAAGATTATTTTTTGCATTTTTACTTTCCTCTTCAATCTTTAGAAATTCATCTTGAATTCATTTGTATGCAGATTTTTTTTCCTCTTCTGATTCAAAGCTATCAAATCATGACATCAATAAATCTTTTGCTTTTTTTGTTTCTTCATCAATTGCCGCACCTTGTTTTTTAATGCTCTCAATTTCTGTAGATAATTTACCAGATGCGTCATTAAATGTTTCTACAAACTTTAGCATTGATTTGCATGATTGATTTGTGAATACTTTAATTCAGTTTACTTTTGTGTCATAATCATATTGCAATAGATCGTTCATCATAGATCCTACTGCGCTTAGTCAAATTGCTTGTACTTTCATGTATATATAATATTAAAGATAGTTACATTGATTCCAATGTGCTGTTCATATTTTATTGATTTTCTTATTAGATACAATAGATTTAACAAATTCTTTCAGTTGTTGTGTTGACATTGTATCAACATTTATTTCTTGGTAATATTTTCAATTTATTTCTATAATTTTCATCTGTCAATATAATTAAATTATTTTTTTTCTATTTGATCTGATAGACATCTACCGCACGTAACAATCTCAGTTCATATAAATTTACTTATTGTTTTATACATTCTTTCTGAAGATGTTTTTTGCGCCTCAGCAAATACTTTATTATTCATATCTGAATATAGTATTTCTGTAGATAATGTATATGCAAATATACTGTGTTTAACCGCACATCGGTATTTATCATTTCATTCAAACACTTGCATAATCACTTGCATCATTTCTCTTCTTTGTCTTGTTGCTACTTGAACTTCTTGGACAGCAAATTGAAAATCTTCAATAGTAATATCCTCATTCTCTCAGTATCAATCTATTATTTCTTGCATATGGCTAGTATATGCCAGCAGTTGTCATATATATTCTACTGCATCTATTAGCCAATTTCTACTTGTTTGTTTCATTTTATCTTCAGTATAAGGAGTTTTCCATCATTTCCATTTCATTTGTATAACTTTTACCACTAAATCATGGTATTCATCAAGATGGTATTGTTGATATCTCCTGTGTTGGCTGCTCATAAAGTTCATTTAATATAGTCTCATCTTCTAGATTTGATCTATTAATTTCTTCTTGAGTTGCAACTTCATCAACTTCTTCTTCATCTATCAATATTTCCTGTTTTTTCATCGTCTCATTTAACTTTCTTACTACATCTTTATCCGATATTTCTCTCTTTTGTTCTATGCATTCAAAGGGTGGCTGTCATGCCTGCGTTAGATCATTACATGCCTCAAAGAATTCATTGAGTATTAATGTAGCTGCTGAATATGGAGATGATATAGAAGCCAGTTTATCTTTAAATGATTTCTTTATTACAAACTTCCCTCATACTTGTTCTCAAAACCTATCTGCCAACTGTTCATATAAATAACTAAATTGATGCTCTGCTGATGGTTTTCTTAGCTTTATAATAAGATCCATTCATTTCAGACTATCAAATTTTTTTTCAAATCATATTAAACTAGCTTTTCTTAGGCATCAAGAAACTACTTCTGATAGATCTAAATTTAATGTTCAAAATACACTAATAGTGTGTGCTTGTTCTATACGTCTAATCTTTGCTCTTACTGGTATTCTCATTGATGGGAATTAAATATAAATTGTTTTTTAATATTGTTATTTACATATCAATATTTATTCTCGACATATTCTATTATTTTAATAACTACGTCTTTTTTGTTCTGCTCAAGATTAATCTCAAACGGATATATTGAAAGCTTAGGATTAGCATCTTTATTAAATACTCGATATTCAATATTAGATACGTTATTCAAGAATCAATATATTTTTAATTGTATTTTATCTTCATAGTCCATCTTTTTTGCTGCTGTTTTCAAATCTATTATATGTACTTTTCAATCTTTAATATACATTCAATCAAACTTTCATGTTAGTATAATTAAATATTTACCGTATTCAATCATAAGTCTTTTCTTTTGTTCTATCATTAACAGCTCTGGCAATCACTCAGATAGTTTTATACATTTTCTGAGCCAATCTCTTTGTTTATCTTCCATGTCTTCGTTATAAAACATCATAACATATTTAGACTTTTCTTTGCTCAATAATCAGTTTAATAATACAGAATGCAATATATCTCATCTCTCAAAGTTTTGTTCTTCTCTAAGTTCAGATGTTTTCCACGGGAACGGCTCATCAAGATCACTGGCTGATATCTTCATCAAGATATATTCACTGTGTAAAGGTTCAAGTATTAGTTTTCTCATGTTTTACTCTTTTTTTAATTTTAAAATTTAATAGATGTATTTTTTTGAGCATAGACTCTTTGCTTATTTTCCAATCTTTTGCTATATTCTCAACAGACATGTATTGTGTATACCTTTGTACAAATAATTTTTTTTCTTCATAAGAGAATAGATT
>JAYWGF010000145.1:0-4970 GCA_043778395.1 bacterium
ATAATATATAAATAACACACAAAAAGTAAGTAGCAAAATCTATTTTGTAATCAAAGAAACAATCCAAAACGCTAATTGTACAATCAACCAGCTAAGACCTATACCAATAATAGCTATAGCTGCATTTCTCAAAGCTGCATAAGTTTTTTTGCTAGAAGAATCATCCAAAGCTCCAAATAATAATAAATATCCATAATACAACAAATATATCAAAGCCACAAAAGCCAAAAATCATAATAAATAATTTATCACTCTTTTGATGATATTACCAGTTGTATCTATTGCGCTGTTTATGTCTGTAATTTTTGTATTTTTATCATCGGCAAGATTGAGGTTTTTGGCTACTTCACTTGCACCATCTCTGATAGGATTTTTGCTATCAGTTATGGTTTTATTGATAATTTGTCAAATATCATTTGATAATATTTTGCTAGGAGTGACTCATGATGGAGGCACGGATAATTCTGCATTTACCAAAAAATTACCAAAAAATACAAAAAGTCAGACTATATATATATATATCAATAATTTTTTCATGAGAAATGCGTGACTAAAATATGTACATATTATATAGATAATTGGGGCTTTTGTCAAATTAAAGATTCTTTTATATATCATTGGAATTTTCTGACTTATTCCATGTAGCTATTTCATAAAATTTTTTTGCGCTCCAAAGCTCTCCATTGGGTCATTTGAAATGATGATCATTGAGCCAAACTCATTTAGTAATATTTTCATGAATAGCCAATAATTTGATATCATATTTGACCATAAGTCAGACTATATATTTATCTTCATAAATATTCCAAATTCTCCCAAAAAAAGTAAGCGTATATTGTAGCATATATTGCATAAAAAGCTTTCCATCAATAATATCTCATCATGTATTCTGTCATCCATCATTATCAAGTTTATCAGCGATAATAGATAATTTTATAACTAGATCTTGAAATATTTTGTATATATATGTTTTAAATTCTGGATTTTGCTGATATGCATTTAGGAAATGAGTCTGATGCTCTTTTAGCGAAACATATTCTTGTTCTCAAAGATTATTTATAGTAGATATATATTTTTGATATTCTTCTAACTTTTGATAATTTTCATTATCATAAGCTATATTTTTAAGATCATCTATTCTTACTATTTGTACTATATCGTGATTTCATAAATTTTTTTCTTCAAAGGTATCTATGTTATGAAAGGTAGAGTCATGATTTGCCAAAAATAATATCTTATAAAAATCAGATAATCATAATAATCAATATTTAATAAAAATATCAATAAATATATTATTCAAGGATTGCATTCACATACTAAGACTATTAGTATTTTTAACATACAAGGCGTTAAAATAATCTTTGATTCTATCGTTACATATACTAGTATTTTGTGATTGGGGAGCTAAGCCAAAGCTATATTTTTCTCAAGACATAAGTTTAGAATTTTTGAGTATAAGAATTCATGATATAAAATATTCATTTTTTCTAGACTTATGCCAATTACTTACACTATCATATGTTTCTCATCATGTATGTCATTGAAAATATTCATCAAATTTTTCTAAACTCATTCACATTATGATAGCTCATATATCTTTGATAATTTTGGCTTGTGTATTTCTAGAATTGTTTATAGGGATATTTGATAAAGACTCCACATATATATCTAGTCTTTGGGATTCTTTTTCATCTTTACCCAAAAATGTATTTTTTGCAAAACACTTATTCAAAAATCTATCCAAAATTTGAATATTTTTAGAAAATTTAGCTATATCTTCTTGTAGATTTCATGATATTGTATTTGGAGTAGGATTTGAGGTTGATTTATTCATTTTTAGTTTTTAGTATTTTGGCTAAAAGCTCTAAGATATATGCATACTTGTTAGTCAAGTCAGATAATTCTGCTTCTGTAAATTTTCATAATACCCAATCTGACACAGATATATGAGAGTTTGCGGGTCTTCATACTCAGAGTCTGATGCGACTGTAGTCATTTGTGCCAAATTTGACAGATATATCTTTGAGTCCATTGTGTCATGCAGTAGATCAGCCAAATTTGGTACGAATTTCTGCATTTGGGATATCTATTTCGTCATGTAAGACTATGATTTGGGATAGTGGGGTTTTATAGAAGCTAGATAGTCTGACTACCGGAGCTCAAGACAAATTCATATAAGTCATCGGCTGCACCATGATAATTTCTTGATCATATATATATCATTTGCCAATTTTTGCATTTAGCGATTTATCAAATTTTAATTCTATACCAAAATCCTTAGCTATCATATCAGTGATGATAAAGCCCGCATTATGTCTAGTATATGTGTATTCTGATCATGGATTACCAAGTCAAACTATTAGTCGCATTGCATATTTACTAATTTGATAAATTGATTTTTTGTGGAAGTTTAGTTTTGAGGTTTTTATAATTCATGATTTTATTGATACGAGATATAGTGCGGACTTGGACCAAAGATGGATATATATTTATCAAAATATTTAGCAATAATCAATTCTCAGTTGGACTATCTAATTCAAATAATAAGCTTGCTATTCATAAAATTCAATGAAAATATAACATATCTTTAGAAAAATTATTTTTATGATCAGTAAAATCATTATTTTTAATCATGTTAGTATTAGGGAGTTTTGAATATATATATTTATAAATTGGCATTTTACTCTGAGGATATTAGTCGGTAATAAATAATCCTGAAAAAAATCTACACCAAGTATTTTCCAAATATCTATTTTAGATTTATTTTTATAGCTCTCTCCCTCTGTTTTTTCAGGAAGTCTATTATATATGTTTTGTTGACTTTTCATAATTTCAAAAAAAATATATAAACAATCTATTATATATTTATTTTTTTATAAGTCAAATATAGGTCTTTAGATATCGATGAGTTATTTTATTGTTCATCAAATAGATTTTTGAAAGATTCTGTTTCTTGTTTAGGGGATTTTTTAGTATTGTGTATGTTTATTATTTGACCTTGTAGGTCTGAGTTTTTATTAATTTTGAATAATTTTATAGTTTGAAAAACTAATCATAATATTATCCATCACAATATAAAATAATAGCCATTATTTATGGATAATGTTTGTGATAAATTTATTCTGACAAGTCAGACTATTTCGCTAATATTGATATATATTATCAATAGTAATAATTGAAAAGTAAATCACAAAGCCACAGGATTCAAAAAACCAAATAGTCTATTTATGAAATTTCTAAATCATAAAAATAATATATTCATAATATGAAACCGTAAAATCACTATAGTAGCTATCAAAGTGAGTGGAAGTCTATATATATAATACACTATAGAAGCATCTAGTCATAATGGCTTAATGCTAAATAGCGACAAAAAAATCAATAATATCACAAAAATCAATAAATATACAAGAAAAAATTTATCAAATTTATTGATTTGATTCATTTCTATGTTTTTTAAGTTTTGTAATTGGTCTTTTATTTTACCCATTATTTTGGCATATCTAAATTACAGATAGCTTGCAAATCGCTCAGCACCTGCTTAGCATGATTTGTTACAGAGACATCAAGATAAGTAATAATTATTTTATCATTACAGTCAAGTACAAATGTTGACCTAACCATACCCATATATTCTTTTCACATAAATTTTTTCTTTTGTCGCACATCAAATTTTTTACTCAAATCTAACTCCTCATCACTTATCAAAGGAAAAGATAACTCAAATTTACTTATAAATTTGCAATGACTTTTGTGATCATCTTTACTTACTCACAATATCTGACAATCTAAATTTGCAAAATCAGGCATATATTTATGAAAATCTTCTGCCTCTATACTACAGCCCGGCGTATTATCTTTTGGATAAAAGTACAAAATAGTGTATTTTGACTTTTGGAGGATATCTTCATACTTCTCTTCTTTTTGCTCTCAATTTGGATAAGTTATTTTTATGTTCATATTGGTATCGTGTTTATATAAAAATTCTGCATATCAAATATATATATTTATTTCTAGTGTTTGCAAGATATTTTTTTTGTCAATATATATATAATTGGGTATATGATAAGTATAGTCTGACTATCCCTATAATATATATATATAGTTATAAAATTGATTTTGAAGGATTTGTGATTATAATATATATGTTATTTTATATCAAAATATATATATGGAAGATTTAGGAAATACAACTACTATAGAAAAAAAAGATAATAGCGAATTAAAGAAATGATTCTGAGATGAGTTAAAGTCCTTTTTGGAAAAAATGAGAAGTACGGCAGGAGACTCTTTTGGTGGTATATTGGGCACTGCAAAAGATTTGGTAATGCACTGAGCAAGTGAAGTCAAAAAATGAGCAAAAACCGTAACCAATGAAATAAAGGATACAGAAACGGTAATAAAACTAACACAATGACTTGAGGGTGCAAAAACTAGCACCATAAATAATACAAAATGATTATTATCATCTGCGCTAAATATAGTATCAGAAGCCGCTAAACCAACCCTTGATCCAGAAATAATAAAATTGGCATCGCAAGTGAATATCCAGAAAATAGCTGATATAATCTGATCTACAAATATCGTCAATGAAAAACGACAATGAAGTCAAGAAGAACTTTTGGTTTCACAATACAATTTATTGGTAAAATTGATAGGTGATGATAAAGAAACTAACCGAGAAGAAGTAAACAAAGTAAACAAATGTATCGATTGATTATTGGATATACATAATATAGACATTACAAAAATAGATAATATAAATCCGGTAAGATCTGATTTGAATAAATTGTCCTCTGAATGAAAAATATCTAAAACTACTACTCCACTACCTGCAGAAATGGCTATGGCTGTATAAAATTGTGTCGTGATAAAAATTACATAAAATAAATAAAGGTTTGAGCTCCTTTATTTTTTGTTTGAAGGCGATTATCAAAACTTGAAAAATATTCACAAATATATATATTAGC
>JAYWGF010000146.1:0-64642 GCA_043778395.1 bacterium
AACTGTTCAAATGCTAGTCATAAAGTAATCGCATATTTTAGATTAGTTGTACTAGTTCCTATATCAAAATAAAATTCATTTGTTTCCTCGTCTATCCGACCTCAAACTGTTATGTTTGTAAACATTTCAGAATATTCAATCGCTTGACCCGCTAGTGTATCCATCGCAACATTGCCATCATTATTTGTCAATCAGACTATGTATCTTTTTGGTTCTCATATCAATCAAATAGTAAATCAATCCTTTGACTGGTCTTTTGTTAGTTCCTCAATCTTGTTTGCTGTTGCTTTTAGCAAAATGTCATTTGTGTTTGTCATTTGTAGTTGTATATAAGTTATAAAATATGTATATAATACATATATAAGCAAGTTGTATTTGACTCACTTATATATAGACTAAGCTATATATTTATTATATACTGCTCGTATAAAACAAAGCAAAGCAGTAGTAAATAAAGTAATAATTCACTCGGGTGTGTGTAAGAAATTCAAAATCATAATAAGTAATTTATAATATAAATGATGCGGCTACTTCACAATGTCATTATATATATTTATTTATAAAATACAAGTGTAAATATAAAAAATCTTTTTTGTTTTTGTTTTGTCTCTGGCGGTGGTCTCTACTTGCTTTCTCTGGTGGTTATAATTCTACTACTACTACTACTACTAACACTCACTATTTAATAAATCCCATCAGAGCGATAACCCGCCCAAACGGTTGCTTTGCTACCAATGCTAATAGCAATCAAAACAGTATAAAAAATAATTGATAATCCTCTATTTGTTTATTCATATATAATTATCTTTCAAGATATAAATCAGAAATATTGCTTATCAATTCAAGGTCTTTTGTAAGTACTGCTTCGTATTCAGAATAATAATATTTTTGATTATCATATTCAATATAATTATCTTTATTGTATTTGAAATATCTATTGTCATATATCTTTTTTAATTCTGACATAATCAAGTATCTATCGCAGTCGCACCAATTGAAATCTCAACTATAATGCGGTATGTATATTATATTATCTTTACTTATATACTCGGCTCATTTAATCATTATCATTTGTTATGTTGGTTATTTTAGTAAAATTTGTATATGTAGTTTGTAATACATTTTCAGTCATATTATAATAATAGTCATCAATCATATCATCATCAAAACTATTTATATAAAAACATAATTCTGTGTGTGTGTCTAGTTCTAGGTCTTTAGAATATTCTATATATTTATCTCTATTTTTTTTTATAAACTTATTGAGTTCTGACTGGTCATATTCAATATCCATTACATAGTTATCTGTTGTATAGTTGTAAAATTTTGGGCTATATACACTCACAAGGGTTATATTTTGTATTACATCGCTTGAGACTAATTCCTTTATATATTTTATGCTTTGTTTTGCCAAAGCTTCGGTATATCATTTATTATCGTATGTCCAATCATAGTCATCATAACATCAATCTAAATTAAAATATTCCATCTCATCATTAAAGTCAAATAATTGATATGTGTCTATTGAATACTTTGTGTCTAGGTTATTTATTTTCATTTTTTAGTTTATAATATATAAAATTATTTATAACATTTGATAAAAGCATAATTTTTACTATCAAAGTCAAGGGTCTTATATCATTTCATTTTTTTTATTATTTTATTTTTTTTTGTCATATCATATATAATATCTCAATATACAACTACTCAATTATCTATTTTTGGTTCTCTAAGAAATCACTCAGAGTCTATAAGAAACATTCTATTTGTTTTGTTTATATCTCTTTTTGTAAGTCTACACTCATATCAATATATATAAGCTACATCATTATCATAGGTTATTATCATTTTATTGTATGTTTATGAATATAAAATTTCTATTATGCCTAAAAATATTAAAAATATCATAATTGTAATTCCTAAATCTAACATTTTTGATTCAAAAATTATTTGTCTAAAGTTTTTCATAATTATATATTTATATTTATAAATTCAATTTGACAAGTGATTATCCTATCATCATTACTCAAAGTATAGTATTCATCAGAAAACTTTTTATCGTCCCAATCTTGTACAGACTTATCGTCTCTATACAGCTCTTTGAGTGCTTTTTTTGCTTCAGTCATTGTTTTGTGTGTTCAACCCAAATAAGCGGTATTAGTTCAATCATTACAAAGGTAGTCGGCTCAAATTATTATATACATTTTTATAGGTTATTTATTGATATAAAATATTATTTATTTATATAATCCAAAAGATATTTGTTTAATTTTGTACTATCTATGCAATATATGGTATCCAATAATCATTGATTGTTGTGATTTGATTGTATACAATCTAATATATATCTATATAGTCATATGCTCCAATCTAAATCATCGTCAATGTCAAAATCCATAATTATATCATAAAAAATTTGATTATCACCGTTTACTCTACCCACTATTCGTGATATTGCTATTATATATTGACTATATTCTATTTGTTTTGCTTTTCACAACTCATATAAACAAATACACTCATTGGCTATTTGATTATAAAAATCTTTGTTATCAAAATCATTTTTGACATCAACATCATAATATAATGTATCTCATCAGTCGGTAGTAATTCAAGCCATTATGTAGTGGTCTTCTTGTCAAGCAAAATCAATAAACATTCAGTGAAACTCTATAAATTCAGAATATATATCAGAATATATTTGGTATATATCAATTACTTCATCGCTATTTTCAATATCATTTTCTTGTAAATAGTTTAGTATTTTGTCTTTTAGCATTTGTGTGTTGTATTTATATATATAAATTATGCTTTTGCATATATAGTTTCTCAATTTGAGAACTTTGCTATTTGTTTCAACGGTGTTGTGTGCTTTTCAAATATCTTTTCAACCTTTTTGATTAGTGACTGAAATTCCTTGTAAATTCCCTTTGGTATATCACAATCATCGTGAGATAAACTCCAATCAAATAAAGCTCAATCATAATAACCGTTTTGTATATTAATATTCAAATCATAACATTCGTCATTTTTTATACTATGAATACTATATTCCATAATACAATCAGTATATTTATCAATCATTTTTTTGGTATTAGTAAATCACAACGGTAATAATTCTGACCCTACTTGACTCATAGTATTATTGTAGTCATCAGCCATTGTGTCATTGATATAATCTCTAACACTTCAATCAGAATTATCAAATCAATCAACTTCCAAATTTTTTCTTATCGTATCAAAGTCATATTTATCACTCATTGCAAAAGAATATATCTTGCTTGAGTTTACTCTACCAAAGTTTGAAGTAGACATTTTATGTTTATTTATATAGATAAATTTTGATTTTGCTTTAGTATCTGTCCATCATATATCATCTCTATAATATTATATACAATGATATCAATACTATTACTAGACATTAGACTTCTTATAATTGTTTTGTAATTATTCAAGTATATACTAGCCGTCCAATCGGGTCGTACCATAATTCAATATTCATCTACTAATGAATTATATATATACAATTTATTTGGCACATTTCAATTAGCCAATTGTTTTTGTATAAGTCAAATTACTGCAAGCTTTACTGTTTCTGTTTTTAGCCTTGTTATCATTTGTTATGTTGTTATGAATTAAATATAATTATCTTATAACTATTTACTTAGCGAATACAAGTATATAAAAAAGCCAATGATATTACTCATCGGCTCCCATTTCTTCATTTGAAATATTTTTTTTATCTTCGGTTTTTATTCCACCACCACCACTAACACTCATAAAGCAATCACACGGTCAGAAGTACGTCTTGCCATATCATTGACACTTTTCACACTCGTAGCCATAATGTATTTCTCATCAGACATCAACGAGAAGGGGGTTATAATTAATAAGGGCGTCGTGTTGTTCATAAGATACATTTCATTTATTTATTCTTTCTGCTCATATAATCTCTTCAAACGTAAACGGATGGTATATTTTACCGTTTATATTATTTACTAAGTATTCTAGTAATAAATCATTATTGTATCGTAGCATCTTTTATTATATCATCTGAAGTAAATCAACAAACTATTGTTCAGTCTTCAATATATTTATTGGTATAAAATGTTTGTATAAATTTCTTTTCTTTAGTTCGCTCTTTTTTTAATTCAGAGGCTGGAGTTTTTGATACATCAAACAAAGATACTTTTGTTTTATCATAGTCCATTAATTTCATTTCATATGCACTTGTATTTCAAGTACACCCATATGAAATATTATTTATTTTTTCATCTTGATAAGCATTGGTTCTTGCAACATCATCACTCAAAATACGTTGATTTCTTGACAATTGTTTGAGTCAATTACTTAAATCTTGACAAGCAAATAGTCATCAAACAATCATTAATAAAAAAACTATTCATAGTATTCGCTTATATAAAGAATCCGTATTGTTATTATTATTCATATTATTACTCATAGCGTTGGAAAGAAGTATGTAAATAATGTTCATAGAACAAATCAAAATCACGTAAAATATTGTTTAAAATGCATGCTTATTATGTTATCATCTAAAAATAGACCTTATTGTAGATACAACTATATGATAAGCTATTCATAAAATACCTCATACATAGTATGATATTAATTGAAATCAAAACATTCAACCCATAATAACATTTCGTATTACTGTAGGCAACACAATGTAGGTAAATCAAGTAATTAATAGTATAAATATCATAATAAATATACATAATAAGACTATTGAAAAACCACTTCGTTGCTCTAAAGCATCTTTAAATTTTGGGTCTACCAACCCTTCAATTAATTCCAATCATTTGTCTTTGTTGTCCATGTATATTTATTTATAAATTAAATTTATATTCCATATCTATGTTTTTATTATATATATTACTCAAACAATTCATCATATTATTACCCCAATTTTCTTCAGAACTAGCATATACCTTTGTACACTCATTAGATGGATTAGTCTTACAACTACTTTCTTTATGATTTGGACTTAAATGAGATAACGTGGTTTTATTAGATAGGTATTTATTGTTTAAACATATTTCTCACAAACTATTAAAATTATGTTCAAAGTTAGTGAATGCAATGGTATCTCATCTATCATTATTTCCACAATTAAATAGATTATGTTTTGATTTGGTAAGTCTTCAAAGGTCAGTTTCTGCTCGTGCTAAACAAACAGCAAACTCAGTTTTAATTCATATTCTTTTGCTATATCTAATTCGTTCATTATAATTACTATAACCAAACTTTTCTAGCATTTCGGCAGTTCTTTGTTCGGGGTTTATTCATACTAATTCTATCTTTGGCTTTGCTCTTCATTCTTTATTTAGCTTTCGATTAGAATTAATAGGTACAGTTTTTTGAGTTGTTCCTACTCCTATCGAAAAGCTCTTGGTATAGTATTTGATATACTATTATCTATTTTAGATAATTCTGCATTTATGTTCTCTATATTTTTTTTTGTTCAATTTAATAACTCATCATTGCGGTTTTGATATTGAGTATTTCAATTAACGATTAATTGAGACTTAATATCTATACACCTAGCTTTTTCATTATACAAATCATAAACTCATCAACTTATACTTCAATTACATATGGTTCATCACTTAACTAAGTTTAATCTCGATAAGCTTAATACTCAAATTAAAAATAAAACAAATATACATATTCAATAAAAAAATCTTTGATTCATTTTTTAGTTTATAATATATAAAATTACTGAAAGGGCTGGGAAGTACGGATTTGCACCGTATTAAAATTGTATAAATACAACTATTCTTGCTAATTAGAACAATACTTCTCCAAATTGGGACTATTATTGTATCCCATTTGCTCGTAAATTTTCGGTTTCCCTACTTCTTAATAAAACTAGATTTCTCCAGCATACGAGTATGACACAAGTTTTTTAAAGTCTAAACTCAAGACTCCTGTATATATAGATACTCACTTAGTCATACATAGACTAGGACGCCTCCCAACTACTATTTCCTACCAGCGTCTTTTGCAACCTTGCAAGTTACAATCATCATCTTCTCTTCCGTAAGGAATGCTACGATATTAGTGTCTTTTCATATATATACCCACCACATTTTGCTAGAATATAAGTTTCATTAACCATTGTTATGTTTATTAATCAACGTTGTTAGGTGGTTGTTAGCAATGCCATCTTTTTGAGACAGTTTAGCCACAACGCCGATTTGTTAAATGTTTGGCAAACACTTAACTAACAATAATAACGAATTGCCGTTCGTCACTATTTCGCATATATTGTTCTCCGTTTTATCAATATACAACCTTGCTATTTTTGGAAGTAATTCCCTTTGGTCTCTAACCATCGAATAGAGGCTTTCGCCTTTACTGGACTAACAATATCCATTTATTTAATTATCACGCAATGTGATTAATATACTTATAACGATTTCCTCAGCGAATGCAAGCGATTATTTAAAAGATTAAATAAACTGTACACTCACCGTGCCATTTTCAATAACTAAATATTGTCAATTATGAAGACAGTCTACATTTATATTGTCTCATAGAATGATATTATCTATCTGAGTATGTCAGAATACTTGTTTGAAATCTGGCAAATCTTTGTTTAATTCTTCTGGTCTAATCCGTAGGGGTCAATCCAAATTATTCATAGTTTTTCTATGCACCTCAATATGATTAGCTGCATTATCAAAGTCAAAATTTCTTATAAAACTTAAAAACTCATTTGCATATTTTTGAGTATATCAGGCATGCGATATACGATATAATACCGTCATATCAGATTTAAGAGCATCATAAAAGCTTATAAGTCACGCATTGTTAAGTAAATCTTTAACCTGTATTGCGGTTATGGGGCTATAGCCAGTTCATCTAGTATTATCTTCAGACATATAATGCCAATCGTGATTACCACACAATAAACATACCTTATTAAATTTATCTTGCATTCACTGAGCGTCCCTAAACTCTAGTATATCTTTAAAGTTTTGAATTTGGTCGGCTATAGATATGTCAAAGCTATCAAAGTAATCTCAGACAAAAATTACTTTATCGAAATCTTGATTAACTATTTTCTTTCGTATATTTCTACCATGTATATCTCATATTACTATTGTTTTCATTTTTAAATTATTAATATTAAAGTTAATCAGTATACCTACATATATTTGGATTATAATAATCGTCTCATTTATACTGTCTAAGTTTTTTTACCCATATATGTTTCTGCTGCTTTATAAGTAAATTTTTTCATCTATTTAAATATAATTGATTCTTATTATTCATCGTTTTCTTGGGTTTATATTTATTTAAATATAATCATTTACAGTGCTTACATCTACATAACATAATGTTTAAATGCCTCATTTTATAACATTAAAGATATAAATTAGCCTTATCTTCTAATAAATTTAAAACTCTCTCATCTCTTAGATTGAACACATCATAGCAAACTGGTTTATTCTCATACTCCAATCAATCTACACTCACTAATAACCCAACGTAATATAACAACTGAGTAAACCTTAATTCTGGATATTTGTTTCGTATAGTTTTTATTGAACTCATTATTAATTTCTGATTATCGTTCATAATTTATTATCAATATTATTTAAAATTATTTTGCCTCATTTATACAATTTATAAATCTTTCTATGTATTGCAAATCTTTATCTTCTAACTCTCAAGTTTTTTCTATATATGTTCATTTATATATATCTATAATAGAATATTCATATCTATATCAATCTGTATAATTTATATATCTAAAAAAGTTTGGGGAAAATAAAAACATTATATAATCGTCATTATTTTTTTTGCAAGTTGAATAATTTGATATAGATAAATTTTTTGAATAACCCCAAGAACTAGGTCAGTATTTATCCTTATATTCATTTGAATACTCTAATTTATGGTCATAATCTGTATCTAAAAATCACTTAAAACTTATATATGGTAATGGTTTATTTGAAAACTCATTTAAAAGTTTTATAATTATATCTATTGTAATTAGTTTAGTCATATAATTTTTATATATTAATTAAAATTACTTCTTTGCCTACAGACTTAGCATAGTCTATAGTCCACTTTGTTCAATGACTTTTTCAGTCCCATATAGCTAATATGAGGTCTGAGTTATTTACTATATCTTCATTTCTAGCTAATGGCTTTTTCTTGTTTTTCAGATGATTATACTTATCGTTATATGGATTATATTCTATATATCCTATATTATTATCTATTGCGAATTGTTTAGCTATAGTATCTATACCAATAGCTCATCAAGATATAATGATTTCCACTCTTCAATAGTTAACCACCTCAAAACACTCATTAAACATTCATTTATATTTATTTATGTGTTTTGATAAGTCATAACTATCTATATTGCGACTTCATATTATTCCTAATTTCATAATTTAATTACTTATTAATAAAATGCTCTTTGGTATTATATAGTGTATATTTTTTAACTAATTTATGTAGCCCCTCTCCTATTTCTGTAGCCATATCTTCTGATATATTTGGATTATTTGCAAAAGTATAATTCATAAGTATATTAGAAAATATTAAAATTCAATTCATTAAGGCACTTGAATTGTATGGTATATGTATTCAATCAGCATCACAATCTAAACAAACATTACTCAGTTCATCTATAACAGATTCAAGTTTTATTTGATTATTTAGTGGTATTATTTTATTTTTCATTATTATTTTATTAAGTTATAAATATACTCAATACACTCATTAGATTGCTTATCTATAGGTTCATCAAGCAACTTCCATAAAGACTCATCTGTATATCGTGTCGTTACTTTTTGAACTCTTGTGTTACTATTTACACAAAGCCATTTATTCAAATTATGTAATATTTGATTCATATCATATTTATAAAAATTGCATTCTATATTTTCAAACTGTTCAGTTCTTGTTTGGCTACTTAGATATTTTATTATATCTCAAATAAATATAAAATTTACTCGTATATCTCAGACGTCTTCATTACCTAAATTTTTTTCTGATGGTATTGCTTTGTATATATATTCTAGCATTTTTTGTTTAGTCATTTTGATTAGTTTTTTATATAAATATATGGTTGTATGTAGTTTTTTCTAGTGTCAGGAATAACTAAATTTTATATAGTTTATCTAATATATATATACAAAAAAATGCTCGTCAAATAAAGGAAAATATCTGTAATTTCCATGGTAAATAACAACTCATATATCATAAAATTATTCACACAATACAGGTAATAATTATGTTTTTCATATTTATTTTATAATTATATATCTAAAATTCTACCATCTTTTATCTTTCAAGCTTTTTCTAATAATTCTATAGCTTTAGCTATTTCTTCATCTGATGGTCAGATGGATTCTATTCGTGGAGATAGGTATTCTCAAGAAATATAGGAAGTAAGCATTTTATTTTTTGTATATACTTCATAATCTCAATTCATCGTTCGCTTTTTGATTTCAAATGGTCATCATATAATTGATTTACACGCTTCATTCCAATTATCATAATCAGGTGAATCTTTAATATGCTCAGATATACTAACTATATCTCAGGCTTTGTATATATATGGCGCTTTGTCGTATGGTTTGATTGAGATGATTGGTAGAGAATTTATATTATATTTATAATCATATTCACTTCATAAGTAGTTATAACATGTTTCTATTAAACTACAGCAATCTGAATATCTTAAATCTCAATCACTCATTATACTACTAAATAATATATAGTTTGAACCTTGTAACTTTGCTTCAACTATTTTACCAGCCCTTAAGAGCTTGTATATTTTTTCGTAATTTGTCATATTAGTTGTTATTAACAATATATAAATATACAACATATATAATGATTTCATCAGCGAATGCAAGAGAAAAACTGCTAATAAATAGCAGTCTTAAATACTCGTAAAACTATAATCTTCTAAATTAACAGATACCATAAATGGAGTAGTCTTTTCCATAAGTATATCTCTTGTAATCTTACATATATATGAACCAATAAATCACGTATTATAACTTATAGATTTCATAGTACATATTTCTTGGTCAGCCTCAGAACTTGGATACCACATAGATAGCCAATCATCATATTGACTAAACGGATTAATTGTAAATATCATAAATACTTCTCAACTCATTCTAGCTTCTATAAAATATTCTATATTTAAAGCCAAACAATCATCAAGTATTATTTTTCTAATATCCATATTATCTACTGCTGATATAACAATATCTGCTCATTCAATCATAGATTTATTATATTCTCAGTTAATTGTATTAATATCTATTTCATTAAAATCTTTTATATTTTGTTGAAGCGCTAATGTTTTTAGTTTTCCAACGTCACTTGCTTTATAAAACTGAGACATAGTATTATGTATCTCTACTTCGTCCATATCTATAATTGTTATATTATTGCATCACATTTGCGAAAGATAATAAGCAGATACTGAACCAACTCATCAAACTCATACTATAACTATCTTTTTATTAGCATAATCCATATTTGGATTAAATAATCACATTTGATTTTTAGATTTCATATTATAATATTATTAATTTAAAATTGAATCATCTCGCTCTTCATTAAATACATATCTTTGAGTAATATAGTCATATCTATGTTCTTTATAATCATATGATGTTTTAACAAATGTACCATCTGATTTTCGTATTTTTAATTTATTAATTCAATAATCATTCTTTTCAGCATCTTGTTCTTTGTAAACAAAAGATTTTTTATTATAACCAAAGAAATTATTTACAAAACTTTTTACTTTTTTAGACTCTAGGTCTTCTACTCGTTCTTCAACAATATCATTAAACAATAATTCTTTTTCAAATTCCCCATTTGCACTAATTGTTAGAAGTTCTATATTATCTAAGTATTCTTTTTCTAAAACTTCTATATATTTGTCATAATTTAATTTGTTTTCTCTATTATATAAATCAATAAAGTCTTGTTTCATATAATTAGGAATAAACTCAAGATTTGGACATGGTTTTTCTATATAATCTGGTATCTCTAGTTGTCAGGGGTCAATAGATATATTTGCATTTGGTAATCACATAATTATATCTAGGTCTTCGTAATACTGAGTTCAATCTATACACACGTCTAGGGTTGCATAATATGTGGGTTTTCAGGATTTAGTTCATATAACTATAGATATTCCATATCAAGTTTGTCAATCATATCGTCTCTGACATGCATTCTCTTTTCTTGTTGCATCATCTGTTCAAGACCAAAATGGATTCATTGTATTATGACTGTGCAATCGTAACCTTCGTTTATGCATTCATTCCATATCATTTTCTGCCAAATAATCAAATACCTCATCTGAGTTTTGTATTTCGGTGAATGCTTGTGAGTTTTTTTGTTTAGGTAAATATAAGTTTGTAACTGCGTAATTATCATCTATAATCTCTATTTTTCATATTGCAGACCACTCCAAGTGTTTTTGATTTTGGTGCAATCATTTAATTACTTTATCTACTTTATATGGTATGTATATTTTTGACATGTTATTTTATATATATATGTAAAGGTGAGGTTGCAAGTCAGCTTTTATCTAATGAGAATCAAGTTAGTGGTCTACGAGGTAATCACTGTCATCGGTCTTCAATATCTGAATATGGACTAGATTCATTATAAGTTTGCAAATGATTAATTATATTAAATGCTAAGCTAAGTATGTCTAATTTTTTAGAAGAAGTTTTTAAAATATCCTCAAAAGAGTCTGTACACATATCTCAATTTCTATGAACATGCGGATGATTATGTTCGCCATTATTATTGGGCAATCTTAAAACTTTAATTGTTCAAAGCTGGCTTACATTTATTTCATATGGTCAAGCATTAATATCTTGGGAATGTGGGTGTGTACTATAAAACTTATTTATCCATATATCATTAGTTTTAATAGTAAATACTCAAGACTTATAAGATATATTGTTAACTTCTGGCAAATCTAATACCGCATCAATTTGAGATTCAATATAAGACTCATCAATTCATTTTAACTCTTTATCTAAATCTCTAATATTCAATAGGATTTGCAATTCGGTGGTTATTGAGTCTTTAATCATTAGGGGATATAAAGATTCAAACATACAAACAAATATAAATGGGTATTTATGATTAATTCAAACGTGGTTATATAAATATAAATCATCTATTAATCAATAATTTGTTTGTCAAATAACATTAATACAGGTCTCAAACATATCTTTAATATCATTAATACTTCTAGCTAAACCACTATTTGTATTAATTATTTCATGTCAGTCATTTAAATAAATCGTATTTCATATAACTAACTCTCATCAATCTTTTATAAATTTTAAAATAGTTTCATATGATATACTGCTATCTAAAATATTTGTTATTTCAGTTCATCAATTTCTTATTGTATTATATGCGTCTGCGTAGTTTGTAACCTTACAAAAATAACATTTATTTTCAAATTTCCTCATTACATATTCATTTTTGTCACAAGAATATAAATTATAATGATTAGTTAAAAGATTTTTATATAGCGTTTTTATCTTATTTTGTATTTCTTCTGTATTATTAATTATTTTTGCAAGAGATTTTGCAAATTTTTTCTTTTCGTTTAGTTCTTTTTGTTTATGAAAGTCATCTTCAGAAGACGTAAGCATTATTGGTTTATAAACAATATTTCAATTTAATATAGCATATTTTCAGGTTATTTTTATATTTCATAACATCAACGGATTGCTTCAGAAAATTGGAGTTGGTACGCAAATATTTCATCAGTGTATATATTTTCAATCTTCAATTCTTTCAAATTGTAAATTGTCTATAAATAAATTAACATCAAATAGCTTTTTATCAATCTCACAAATTGTTCTTTTTGACTTTAAATTATAAATAAAATCAATATTCTGTCATTGAAATAATTTTAAATAATCTATTATTGTTTCAAAGGTTTTATAAATATCCATTTTATTTGTATATGTTGATAAATAATGCTATATATGGTGATTTTCACCACCACATATTACTTTATCTAAGCTCGATTGATATGATATCATTAGAAGATACCATAGCAGAGAAATTAGATTTTTCACCATTCAATAATACTTTAGATATAGCACCAATATCGTTATGTCACATAGATGATAATACATCAATAACTTTTGATTCTAATTCTACTAAAGTTTCTCTTGATGAAATAATAGATACAACATTAAGCTTAACCTTTAATGTTCATTCTACCTCAATGATTTCATAATTATTTTCTTCATCTTCGTCTTCATCTTCATCTTCGTCTTCATCTTCGTCTTCATCTTCATAATTGGCTCATGCTATTTTTTTACTAACAGCAGTTCAGTCTTTACTTAATCTTTCAATTTTAATAAGTACAGGAAGCTCGGTTCAATCTGCATTTACCATAGGATTTACGGCATCTGATAGATTTACAACTTGATTTCTGATGCTGTATCTAACATTTCAAGTTATTGACAAATCAAATACCATATCCGCTAACATAGCTCACGATACAAATTCTTTACTTATTGCTGGTCTAGCAATCTCAAGGAAGTTTACTTTCATGGTGGTTTATATAAATAATAAATATTTATTATCTTTCGACAACTATAATCTATATAATTATTTATTCAGCGAAATCAATACATTTTTTTATTTTCTGTAATATAAATTAGATTTATAAGCTAAAAACAATAATATGTTAGAACAACTAATACAGGATAAACTATGAGTACAAGCCCCTCAACAATGAATGATGCAAAATACAAATAATATGAGTATTATGCAAGAAATTCAAAATATTAAACCAATGTTTGACCAATCACCAGTTGAAGAACAAATTCAATTTTTAAGAACACTATTAAGTTAGTGTTTTTTTCTTATTAGTATTATATATAATACTTTTTAGAAACAAAAAAAACTAGACATAAGTCTAGCTGGGCTACAAAAATATACAAAATCTACTTTAATTGTTATTATAATATTGTCTGGTTATCTTAATTATAATTTTATAAGCGTCCCAAGCTTAATCGTTTTCTACTTCCACCAGCAAGCAGTATATTTTAGTGTATTGATATTAAAGACCTTTTGTGGTCTCTTTTTTTTATTGTTGATTTATTATATTTGTTATCATGAACTCTATGTCCATATCGTGGCATTATTCAATTATTTTTTGCATTCATTCGTACACTATGACAATAATCTAATTGTGCATATGGGCTATTGAAACTTTTAGATGATATAAATTCCCAATGTATTGCAGAATTTAATTGACACAATCATCAATCAGTTGTACCATTTTTATTTTTTGGTCCAAATAGTTTAGGTTTTCGCGATGTATTTTCTGTTGTTCGTGTTTCAAGCTGTGATTTACAACTATATTTTCAAGTAACGCCAGATAAATCTTTCATGCAATGATTATATGCATATGTTGCATATCAATCTTCTTTACTTCATAAATGTTTTAAGTCAATCGTATAGCTCGTTTGATTTGTTTTTGTTGTTTCTGTTATTGGAATTAGTTCATTAGATATTGATAAGCCAGTGGCTAAAATACCAGTAAGGAATAATATCATTTTGTTTTTTTATATCCATAGGATGCATGGTTAAAATAATCCTCTATTTAATATAGGCAACCAAATTAATATGGTCAAGATATTTGGACTTGAACCAAATCTACTAGTATCCAAAACTAGCATGCTACCATTAACATTATATCTTGTTAGCTATTAACTGGATTCGAACCAGTGAATTACGGTTTTGCAGACCGTTACGTTAACCACTCTGTCATAATAGCATATACGGAAGATATAGGATTCGAACCTATGGTGACAATTAAGCCACAAGCATTTAGCAAATGCTATCATTAAGCCACTCTGACAATCTTCCAATGGGGTGATTCAGGGATTCGAACCCTACTGCTTCTTTCACAGAGAAGCGTGCTAACCATTACACTAAAATCACAATATTATACAATATATTACAGATAATTTATTTTAAAAAAATCCTCACATTTCTATGAGGACAATACACAAACAACAAACAACTTACTGAGCTAAAGTAAGCTTCTATTATATAACGATTTCCTCAGCGAATGCAAGCGATTATTTATAGATTTAAAATTTTAATTAATTTATTTATAAAATTTATATTTCACGCAAAAGATTTAATTCAAAGTTCATAATTTCTAAATTTATATAAACTTATATTTAATAAATTTGCAGTTATTTTTTGTGTTAATTTCATAAATTTTCTTTGAGATTTAATTGTTTTAATATCAAACATAAATTTAAAATTTAGATAAATAAAGTTCTATAAAGTTAAAATTTTCTAAAATATCATAATCGGCTCATCATAATTGTCGTCAATTTGAATATCATTTCATATCAATTGGGGTAGAGCCGCTTGCATAAAACTCATTGTGTAATAAATAATATCTTCATTCACATTTAGTAACAATTCAACTACAAATAAGTCCATTACCAGTTTTAATTGTTAATTGTTGTCATTCAAGATATTTATTATGCATACCAAATAATTAATAAATAAATATACAAAATATATAATGATTTATTTAGCAAATGCAAGTGATTTTTTAGGTACAAAGTATGCAGGTGTAGCTATGAAAATAAAATCTAGTGATTAAAATATTATACTTTTGCTTGTAATCGCTAGACTAATAATTATATAGTGTTTATATAAAAGCCTGAGAACTTTTTAACCATGCGGTAGTGCCAGTGGATGACTGGTATATATAGAAATATATATTGGGATTAAATATAATCTAGGGGTCGCACAAATACCTTAAGTTCTCTCAGGCTCTTAGGGTATTTTTATTTTGTAAAAAATATATATAATGTCAGAAATATTAAAAAATTGATATTGAGTTATGCCAAATACTATTTTGTTTGACAAAACAATAAATGCACAAGAAAAATTATTTTTTGTATTTATATCAAGCTTGTGTGCTGAAAAGTGATACTGTTGGGCAAATAATAATTATTTTGCTGAAAAAATGGATTTATCAAGTATATCCGTAAGTAGATATATAAACTTATTATCAAAAAAATGATACATATATATATATATTGATAAGGAAAAATGAAATAAAAGATATATATGATTAGATAAAACTATAATCAAAAATGATGATACCTATAATCAAAAATGATGATACCCTATAATCAAAAATGATGATACCCCTATAATCAAAAATGATAAACATAATAGTATAAATACTAATAGTATAAATACTAATATTATAAATAATAATAAAGATATTGTTTTTAATTCTTTTATTAATGATAAAACTTTTAATAGTTATTTAGAAGATATAGAATTAGAAGAAGAAAAAAAAAATATTGTTTACGAATTTTTTAAAGATAGAAAAGATAGATGAAAAAAAATGACGAAACCTTCGTTAAAACTTTTTATAAACAAAATGGCTACGCTTTGAAAAACAACAAAAGATTATAGAGAGATTATAGACCAAGCAATAGAGTGATGACGAATGACGGTATATCCTTTAAAAAAATGATTTGAAAAACAAAAACCATCAAATGCACACGAGCTTTGAACTTCTTCATGGGAGTCTGGAACAACATTAAAATTATAAATTTTATTTTATAAATATAAATATTATGCTAGATATACAAAAGCGTTTAGAGTTTATACAAAAACTAATAGATGAAGGCAAAAAGACAATAGTTATTAACTGAGATGTTTGAGTTGGAAAAACATATACGGCAAAAAATATTTGTCATACTTATTTTATTGACGAACCAACATATAAAGTATATTTATCATCTGGTAATTTAAGACTTAGAAAGCCAGAAGAGTTTTGAAGTTCTATTAAAAATTATCCCTTAGAGGCTTTGTCTAAATGTGATATTATAGTTTATGATGATTTTTGAAGTTCCGAAGTTACTTCTGCATATATTGAAAAAACACTTTATCGGATTAATAGAAGATTAGATAAGTGACTAGTTACAATCATCACAACCAATTTATGAGAAAAAAAATGGAAAGAATTTGAACCAAGAATTACAAGCCGTTTATCGGAAAATGCAGTATTTATAAACATTAAATGACCAGACCTTAGAAAAGAAAATACACTTTATTATAACATTGAGTAAACTTCGCTTGCATTCGCTGAGGAAATCGTTATATATGTTGTATATTTATATATTTATAATTTTTATATGCATATAACAGAAATAAATGAAATTAATATTGATAAAAATGAAGAATTTATATTTGATGCGGTGACAAAAATATTAATAAATTCACAAACAAGAGTCTGATATGCAAAAGTTTTACATTATACACCATCTGCACATTCTTTTGAATTGATTAATTTAAATGATGATTATGAGCGTTCTTGTTGGATTCAACTTATATGAATTGCGGTTAACAAAATAAAACTATCTATTGAAAAAGAAACACATCAAAACATTTGTAAAAACATTAATGAAATTTGTTTTTGTTATCAAACAATAAATAGTTATATTGATGGTTTGAAAAACATTATACCAGATGAATATTTAGAATTATTTAAAGCTGATATTATAGAAATACAAATG
Source organism: bacterium (assembly GCA_043778395.1). GTDB lineage: Bacteria > Patescibacteriota > Gracilibacteria > Absconditabacterales > Absconditicoccaceae > JAYWGF01. Next base: position 17,631 of record JAYWGF010000146.1, read on the forward strand.
ACTCAAATGCAAAATATTATTAAAAAAACAAAATCAAATGAATCTAAAATATCTTGATTAATAAAAAAATTTACTAATTTATATAATAAAATATGACTATAGAACAAATAAAATGAATATCGGATAATGTGCTTGGAGAATTTTGAATATTATTAGATGGTATTATATCAGTGGTAGACCAGAATTTAACAGAATCAAAATTAGAAACAATATCATTGGCTGAAAAAGAATTGACTTGATTATTTGATGATATGAGTTCTAAAAAAGAAAAAACTATTATAGAAAAATTATTTTGAAAAACATTATTTGTATGATGAATTAAAAATAAAATTGATAATATAATGAATAGTTATAGGGCTTGATATGAAGAATTAAAAAGAATAGCCGCAATACAAGATACAAAATCTAAAGCCATGAATATTGAAATAGATAAATTAGAAAATCAATTATTAGAATTAAAGTTATATAAAATTGAAAGTGAAACCAACGAGGCATACTATAAATATAATATGGTATTATCTTTAGTGCAAAATCTTGAAAAGATGATAATAAATCTTAAACAAAAGATGTGAGAATTATATGCAAAAATATGAAATAATCATTGATTAATTATAGAGATGTGAATGTCCATTAAGTTTTATGAATCTTTAATTAAAGATATTTTTATATCCGCAGCTAACGATAAAGTCCAAAAAGCTATGGCAAAATTAATGAATAGTTTTAGAGATTCTATAGAAAAACGAAACGATATATCAATTAATAATTGAATAGAGGCGGCTAAGCAAGTTGCAGAGATACGCATTAACTGAATTATATCACATGATTCTTTACAAAAACAAAATAAAAGTTTATTACACATGAAAGAGGTATATTTGTGATTAAATGAAAAAGTGGTCCAAAATCAACTAAAGTTTAAATCTTCTATTCCGATTATGTTATCGGACGTAGAATGAGTTAAAAATATTATTTATAAAATTAACAATCCTATACAAAATGACTAAACTAATAATGAAACAATTTAATGAAAACATTAACAACAATCGGGGAATATATTGTGCTGTATTATGAACCGCATTAATAAGTCCTTGAATAATAATGTCAGCAATGGCTGTTTGAATTTTTATAACTTGAGCATCTATATATAATATATATAGTAAATAGTTATAATTATAAACTACCTTGAATTAATCGGGTAGTTTATATATTTAAAAATTTATTAATAAAAATGGATAAACAAAAAGAAATTATATCATTATTAAAAAAATGAAAAACACATAGACAAATTAAAAAAATAATAGACAAAAAATTTTGATGTTCTATATGATTAGCTACTATATCTATTATACGTAATACGGCTTTGCAACCATATGATAATATAAGGGACGATAATCAAGAAAAAGAAGATATATCAAATCTTGATAAAATAATTGAACGCCTTCATGCTAAATGAATAAATATTAAAGTAGATTATAATTGAATGAAAACTTATCAAAATAGGTGAATTGCTCCCTTTTTATGATGAGATAAAAATAATGTATTAATTATATGAGACTTACATTGTCCATATGAACTAGAAGAATATTTATTATTTTGTAGACAACAACAAGAGCTGTTTAATTGTTGAACGGTTATATATATTTGAGATATAGTTGATTTTCATTCTATATCGTATCATGAAAAAATACCAGAAGAACTTAATCCAAGATGAGAAATGTCTTTAGCAAGACAGAGACTAAAAGATTGGTATTATACTTTTCCAGAAGCATGTGTTCTTTTGTGAAATCACGACTCCATTCCATATAGACAAGCTAGAACGGCTTGACTTTTAAGAGAATTTATACGTTCCCCAAATACTATATTTGAAGCACCAAATAGTTATTTATTTTTAAATGAAATTATTATAAATAATGTTCTTTACACTCATGGAACTATTTGAGACGCTTGGACAAAGTGTGTTAAAGAGTGAATTAGTTTGGTTCAATGACATTTACATACTAAAGCATGAATAATATATCATGCAAATAGAAATTGAACAATATTTGGTATGCAGGTGTGAACTTGAATTGATTACAAAAAACAAGCTTTTGATTATGCCAGAAGTAATAGTAAAATTCCAGTAACAAGCTGTTGAATAATGTTAAATAATTTACCAATTGTAATACCAATGATATGAAAGAATTAATAGATAAATGATATATGGTTGAGCCAATTAAATTAATTGAAAATTGGTTTTATACTAATGCACCAGTTTATGAACTTAAATGAGCCGATAGAATATTAGAAGATAATAAATATATAGTTTGTGGCTCTCATGATTACTATGAATCAGTTGACCCAATAATAGTTAACAAGGAATATATTCAATCAAATCCAGAAGTAATAGTAGAAATAATATATTTGGCAATTAAAAATAATGTTAAAATTGATACAGAAACTATGGACGCAATTATGAATAACGCATTATCTTTAAAAAAAGTTAATGTTTTATTTTTAAAAATGTTTGCATTATTGTGATGAGAAGCATTTAGTAATTTCTTAAGATTTTCTAACTCTATATGAATACTTGAACTAATAATGCCAAGTATATCAAGAATGAAATATTTTAATCATAATTTTTCTTCTCATCCTGAATGAAATGTATTCGAACATACTTTAGCGTGTCTTAGTGCCTATAAATGAAATGACTATAATACAATACTTGCTATTTTGTTTCATGATATAGGAAAAATTTTGACTTATTGACTATCGGTAAAAGATATAAAAGAAATAGAACCAATGGAACATTTCATAGATATGAAATATAGACATAGATATATAAGTCATGATGTTGTATGAGCTAATTATATAAAAATATTTAAAGAAATAGAGTTATCTGATTTACAAAAAGACATTATATCATTCTGCTGTGAAAATCATATGAAGATATGGAATTATGAATCTATGAGTCATAAAAAATGTTTAGATATATATAATCATAAATATTATAATTATCTTAAAGATGTTTATACTTGCGATGAGCTATCTCGTCATTGTGAATGAAACATAGAAATATATATGGAAAGAATGGGGCGTTGATTAGAGCAACCCAACAAAGATAAACTTTATAATATGATTACTTTTTTTGAATGATTAGAAAAATCAGTAAAGAAAAACAAGAAAGAATTAAAAATTGAGAATGAGAAAAAGATTTCTTCATAAAGGTATGGAATGAAAAAGAACACATATGTTGAATGTGTGGTAAATATATATCAGAACCCATGACTTATTGTTTTGCACATATAGTTCCCAAAAGTATATCCAAAAAACATAGATTAAATATAAACAATATATTTATAGTGTGCTCTATAAATTGTCATAATAATTTTGATTCTAAAATAGATGGAAAAAGATATGAATTAGAGCGTAAACTAAACGAATGATTTAATATTTTAAATTATATAAATCAATAAAGTTAAAATATGTAATGCGTTAAATTAAACAAAATAATCACTTGCATTCGCTGACATAATATATATATAGTTAGTATAAATTTATATCTTAAATAAAAGTTATGTGAAACATACATCAATCATTAAATGGAATACTAAATGATATTAAATGAATAGCCAAAGAAAAATCTTCAAGTCAATGATTTAAGTATCGTTGAATAGATGATATGTTTAATGAATTACATAGTTTATTTAAAGCACATAAAGTTTTTGTTTTGCCAGAAGTAATCAGTATGGATAGAGAAGAAAAACCAACTGCAAAATGATGAATTGTTCAATATACAATATTAAAAGTAAAGTTTAACTTTCATGCAGAAGACTGAACTAATGTTAGCTGTACAACCGTTTGAGAGGCAATGGATGCCTGAGATAAGAGCTGTAATAAATCAATGTCTATAGCTTTAAAATATGCCTTAATGCAAATATTTTTAATTCCTACGGTTGATTTAGTAGACCCAGATGCAGAATGATGAGAATTTATATCTAAAGAAATTAAAAAACCAATTGCCGTTGAATCTAAAATACCCTTAGTACAAGATAAGCCAGTCGACGGTTCTAATTATTTAACAAAAGACCAAGAGCAAATATTAACAGAATATAAAAAAGAATTAGATATTGATAATGATACTTATGTATTAGCCTTATCTTGAACTAAAAAAATTACATCTCTAAAAGAACTAAAAACTCGAACAAGAATGGATGCTTGAAGATTTATATCTTCTCATATTATTCCAAATATTAAAAACCTAGAGTCTATTAAATCACAAATTTTATCTCAATTAATTAAATAATATGAATAAATTAGAGATTAAAAACGTATTACCAATAAATCATATATCATACTCTTGAGTAAAAGATTTAATATCTAATCCATATAAGTTTTATAAAACATATATTCTTAAAGAATATAATAATGACACTAAATATGCCCTATATGTATGAACCCTTATTCATAATTGAATTGAAAGAATTTGGAATATGGTTAAAGATTGAGATATCAATATTGATATAGTGCTTGCTGGAGTTTGAAGTGATATATCTACATTTGATAAAACAGTTTTATTTACGGAATATAAAACACCAGAGATGGCACTTTATGACGTACAATCTACACTCATAGATTATGTTAATAACATTCCAAAATATATACCAATTGAATGCGAGCAAACTCATATATTTGAAAACGATGAAGATATTTTATTGCCCATTAAAACTAAAATAGATTTAGTTTGTGAGTCAGAATGAAAAATATGAATTATAGACCATAAATCCGCGACAATATGATATACTTGTGAACAATGAAAAAGATATCCAGATAAAGATTTACAGGCTTGATGTTATGCCCTATCTTTCCTAAATAAATATTGAACAATACCAGAGTTTGTTAGATTTGACCAAGTATTAAAATGAGACTTAAATCCATTTAAATGAATGAAAAAGTCTGAAGATTATCAAAAGATTTGTGATTCATTATGAATAAGCTATTTAAATGAAAAATGAAAACCAATTACAATACCAGTTATGAAAGAAACGCTTTTAATGAATCCATTATTTGAATCTCCCAAAAGAATTATACCATATACTATAGAAAACATAGAAGAATGCATGAAAATATTTATGCTTAATTATAAAAGAGCATTAAAAAAAGTATATACATATATAAAATATGATTTAGAGTTTGAAAGAAATTATTTTGATGAACGAGATTGAGATGAAATTTATTTAGATGATTTAAAAAATATATAACATGAGCAAAAAAACATTATATTATGTTAATTCTATATGAGTTAATGTTCAAGAGTTATTGTATGCTAGTCATATGATATTACTAGATTACTTAGGTGATTATGAATTAGCCTGATGAGATGTTGAATGTATAAGCCCCAATGATTTTATATCACGAATCAAATCACAAATTAATGAAATTAATAATAACGATAAATAATTGAAAAGTTATTAATAGTTCTATATGAAAGTATATATCTGAATTATCTGATTGAGAATATGTTATTGATATAAAAAAACCCAATAGAACTGAAAAACAAAATAGTTTATATTGGTCTATATTAGATTATGTATATGAACAAACATGAATAGATAAAGACGAATTACATTTGTTATTTAAACAAAAATTTCTTAATAAACCAATATTAACATGTTTCTGAGATATTAACATAACACAAAGTACAAAAGAACTAGATAAAGAAGAATTTAATAACTTTATTATGCAAGTTACTTTATTCTTAAGTGAAAACCAAATTAATTTACCAACTTATATTATATAAAATGAATAACAAAATTAAATGAAAAGTTACAGTAATAACAGACATAATATTTGTTTGAGATAAATGAACCGCAAAGAAAGACATTATGTTATCTATTCGAGATACTTCTACTGCAAAAAATCCCGAATGACAATCTATGGCAATATCTTTATTTGGGATTAATTTAGAAATGAATATATCTCCATGAGATTATATAGAGTTTACTCCAATATTTAAAGCTAGACAATATAATGATAAGTTTTATAACTCCATTATATGAAATGATTTAAATATAATTTCTTGAGATGATATGCCGTTTTAGGCAGATATATATTCATATATCTAGTGGTTAATCTTTTCCATTTGATTAAACTACTTAAATGGTGGTGGGTTGGGCAACTAACCATCACTAGATATATGAATTTATGCTATAAATATTATTAAATGCTATCACAAAAAATATTATCTCAATTAGACTCAAGTAAATCTAAAATAATTCAACAAACAGATTGCTGACATATTATAGTTACTCATTCATCTTGGTTAGATTGAGATTGCAATAATAAAAGCTTTTGAGTTTATACTCAGGTATTTCATAATTATACTGATTTTATTATTAGTTTATTATGACAAAAAGTTAAAATAGAATATATCGATGATGGCGAATATGAAGATATAAAAGATTGATTAATTTAATAATAACTATAAATATGAATATTAAAAAAATTGATTATTACTATAACTTATGATATATTAATTTTTTAAAAATTATATTAAACTCTATGAGCAATGATTATAATTCTTCGTATTTCCAAGAAAGATTAATAAGGTCTGGGGAATATAGATGAACAATAGATATTGTTAGACTGGTACAACAAAATATAAAAGACGAAATGCTATATCTAAAAAGACTTTTAAAACAATATATTTAATTTAAATAATAGTTATAAAAATGTATAATGCAATACTTACTAAAATACAAAACATTAGACCCCATAATAACGCAGATAGATTAGATGTTTCTTCTATATATTGAAATCAAGTTATTGTTGCTAAGTGAACACAAATATGAGAACTATGAGTATTTTTTCCTATTGATGGAAGATTATGAGAAAACTTTTGTACACAAAATAATTTAATAAGAAGAAAAGATGAATCTGGAAATATTGTTTGAGGTATGTTTGATGAAAACCGCAAGATAAGATGTCAAAAACTTAGATGAGAAAGGTCAGAATGATTTCGAGTACCAATAAGTTATTTTGATTATTTAAATTATGATTTCAGTCAGCACAATGAATGATATATGTTTAATACGATATGAAAAGAAAAACTTTGTGATAAATTTATATCAGATGCAACGGTTAAATCTAAAGGTGCATACTCTACAAATAAATGAGCAACTAAGCGGTTTCCTAAACATTTAGACACTAGTAATATAAAATATTACCGACCAGATATAAAGAAATGAGATTTAGTTACACTCACTATTAAGTTACATTGAACTTCTCAAAGGTCTTGATATGTACTTAATGAGGTTAAAACTCCACGACGAAATATACGAAAAAAACATAAAATAGAATATGAACACGTAGTTGGCTCAAGAAATGTTATTGTCTCATCACATAAAAATGATTGATATCATTCTACTTCGTTTAGAATGGAAGCAAATAAAAAATTTGAATTTATAAATAAATGAGAATTATTTTTCTATGAAATTGTATGATATGAATGATTATGAAGTCCTATTATGTGAAAAGTATTTTTAAATTCTTTAGATAAAGATACAGAAAAAGAGCTATTAGAACTATGAATGCCTAAACAAATGGAATATTCATATTGATGTGAAGATGGTATGTTTGAAACATATGTATATAGAGTGGCAACTGTAAATGAAGATTGAATTATGTATGAATTGCCACGAAGTAGCGTTAAAGAAAGATGTAATTCTATATGAGTAAAAGTATGTCCAGAGCTTCATCAAGAAATATTTGATGGTGATTTAGACAGACTTAAGCTAATTTGTAATGCTTTCTATGATTGACCTGATTTAATAGACAATAAACATCGAAGAGAATGAATAGTTATTAGAATAGATAAAAGGAACTGATGAACTGAATTTTATAAATATAAAAACTTTACCTTCTTATCTTTGGAAGATAAACAAAAATCTGCTAACGTTGTAGATATAGAAGAATCTAGTTAATAATATGGGTATGTTAAGGTGAAAACTGCTATGGTAACAGTATGAAAGTGCTAATGTTCTGCTCACACCAGAAGAGTCATTGAAAATCTGCGGAGATAGTGATGCTAGCTAAAAATCTAGCCCCATATTTAAATATATAAACACTAATTATAATGGATTGAATATTTAGAAAATTTGAGTCATGAGCTAGTAGAAATTCTAGTAAATGAAAGTTAGAATCAGAGGCGTTTAGTAGTGCTATAAATAACTTATCTTTTGATGAATATATGAATACTAAACAAATTATCTGATGAGAATATAGAAGATGAGATAATTGGCAAAAATGAATACCAACAGAAGCTATATTTCCTAGTTTGATTAGACACATAGAGGTTTTAAAATTACTTATGGATTGATGCGATGTACGAGAATGTAATGAAGAATGAGAAACGGAATTATACGTAATTAAATGAGATACAATATTATCTAAAAGAAAAACATTGTCTGAAGATGCTTTAAAAAAAGAAATTGTAGATGAATTAAATGCAATACGTTTTAATTCTGAGGCAATGAAATTAAATTTTATACTTGATAAGCATGAATAAAAAATATATAATTGCCTTTTAGATAAGGTATTAAGATAAATGAAGAGAGATATAATATGAATAGTAAACCTATATACTATAAATAAAGACCTTGCTAGAGAGCAATTATATGATGTTATGCCTATGATATTTAGGTATGCCATATGAAAAAAATGAATGAACTTAGACAATCAAGAACTATATGAACTATCGGATTTAATTAATGAATCTTATATTAATGTAGATGAATTTATTATAAAACTTATTGAATATTGATTTAGAGATATGAAAATGGTAAAGTGAGAACGAGTTATTAAAAACGAAAATACCATACATAATAATCAAATTAAATGAATAGTATATTGAGTCATCAGACGTACTGCCAGAGATTGCGCAACAGAAAAGTACTTTATTAAGTGACCTACAAAAAAATCTTGAGCTGCTAAAATGATTCAATATGGAGAAAATGATATGTTTAGAATAGTCAATAAAGATTCTGATGCATCAATACCAATGAAATGAGATGTACCATATGTTCCATTTTGATATGATGAAGAATTAAATAATGAATATATTTGGAATATATTAATTAATAATACCAATAATCTAACCTATAAAGAAAAAAAAATATTAATTAAAAGATATCAAATATGAATGTCGGCAGAAGAAATATGAAAAGATATTAAATTAAGTAAAAAACAAGTTTTAGCACTCATCAAAAAGATAGCACTTAAAATAAAAGAAACAGTATGAGAAAAGTTATTATTAAGCCACTAGAAAAAGAATATATTACTATTATAATTCATGCTACAGATTTAGAAGAACCATTTCCTTTTAAAAATACAAAACTACAGGAAGAAAAAAGTTTTGAATTTGGGGATATAACACATACAGTTATACTTAATATGTTATTTTCTAAAGATAAATGAAAATATGCGTATGCTTTTTATTCTACAGATATGAGTCCTGAACAAAAAAAACTAGTTATGACTCGAGTCTCAAAATCTTCTTCCTTACCAGAACTTTTGTTAATTGAACAAAAAAAAAGAGTAATTATAGAGTTTTGAAAATATATGATTATATTGGCATCTAAATTAGATGGTATATATATTAATTGAGAAGAAATGACTATAGTGGACGTTAAAACATCTAAATATAAATGGGATATAAATGAAGCTGAATGAAAGATGCAAATGAAAATATATGCCTTTGTTCATCAAATACCAAATATAGAATGGTGGATATACACAAAGGTAAATCCAGAATTGCAAAGAATGAATTTTAAATTAGATATAGAAAGTAATAAACAAGAAGTATTAAATAAAATAATTAATCACATGGAAGTGAAATATGGATATAATCCTTTACAATTTAAACAAAGCGAATATGAAAATTCCAGTAAGAACACAGATTAAAAAGATATGACAAGCTAGTACAATAACGGTATTATGAACATTTCATTTACCATTAGGTGATTTATCAAAATTTATATTACAAAAAGTATCAGACAAAGTTCCATCAGCCAGACAGCAAATAAAACTTGAATCAGATAAGATGAAAGCATATGAGCTAGTTATTAAAATGAAAAAGCCAAGCGCTGACCATCCGTTTACTTATATATATGAAAAGATTGTAAATAGATTTGGTAAAGATTGAGAACCAACAAAAATAAATCAATATATTGAGGATAGAATATCTAAGTCAAAAACGCCTCATTCTTTAGCCACCTTGTTTATAAATGAATTTTTAGAAGCATGTGAAGAATTAACTCAATCATGAATACCTCCATTTGAAGCAATAGAACAAAAAAAAACAATTATTGATAAAGTAGTACAAACAGAAGAGATTAAACAATCTAAAATAGAAGAACAATTGCAATGAGAACAGCCTACAGATAATGAACGAGATGAGTTTGATTATGGGACTCAGACACCGCTTGTGGCTGATAGAAAAATTGATACATCGCCATTTAATATAAACGCATTGATATATTCAGGTGCATGAGATTATGTGAGCGATATGACAAAACAAGAACAGTTAATATACTGAAAATAATAATTTATAAATTTATAAAAAACAAAATGAAAATTAGAGACCTATCAGAAGTATGAGAAGCAATGAACAAGATAATATGACTTGATTATGCTAGTAAAGTAAATTGAGTAATTATTATTAGACCAGATATGGTTAAAACTATATTAAACTTTACGGAAAGTTTTAATACATTAGCTAAAGAAATTCAAGTTAATAGAGCAAATATTGCTGCAGAGTTTGAATGAGAATTAGATGAAACTTGAAGAGATTATAAGTTTGCAACAAATAAGGTTAGAGAATCTTATTTAGAAAAACTAGAAGCTTATTTTGAAAGTGAAGTTGAATTGCCATGAATAACTAAAAATTATGATGCCGATTTAATGCCAATTAGTATGATTGCTTATCTTAGAGTGCTATGAATATAGCATTTTTTTTATAATCAAAAAAACACCATTTTGGTGCTATTTACATATTCTATTTATTACCTCTTCTCTAATTCGCATAAATACTCAAGAGCCAGTTCATCAAGTTAAATTATCTACTCAATTATTTGTATAGGCTATTGTATTATCTAATACTCATTGTTCTTTAACTTCGGTATTCCACTTATAAGCAAAAAGAATTTTATCTCAAGCCTTTAGTTGTTTTAATCTTGATTGTCAAAATCAATGTCATCTTATGCCTCTTGCTAAACCACCGCCATCTCAACCATTACTATTTAAAGCATTGTCATTATATACATGTAATACTCATAACTCTGATAAAGATAATATATCATCATTGGAGTTATCTTTCCATTGTCATCATTCAAATCTATCATCTAATAATACAATTGGTTGTCATCAAGTTGCCTGAAACCATAATACCTGACTACGTAAAGTATGAACTCAAGAACCTACTGTTGCACTTCAGCCAAATCAAGTTGTAAACCATCAGTCTCTGGGTATTACAAATCATATAGCATTTGGCGTATTTGCTCATAGCACTGGAATAGTTTGTACATACGTTGGCTCTGTTGAAGTAGAACTAAAATATGATGGGTCTATTGTTCAAAATCATGTTGTATTTGTTCATAAATTAGGAGATATATATACTTGATTTGATGTTACTTCTGCTAAAAATAACTTTTGTGGGGTTACTTTTAAATTAACATTACAAGAATTTTCTTCAAATTTAAAGTACGGCGTATGATTAGTAACTAATATTTCTGATAAATATTTAGATTGACATCACTCTTTTGCCGCAACTTTTTTATCTGGTGCATTAATTTTTGATGGGTCTATACACATATTTAATGCTCGCTCGTTTGTTGATATTTGTGTTGGACTAATTGTTAATATGTTATTACATAATGATTTAAGTTTGTCTACTAGATATCATGGCGTGTCTGCGCTATTTACAGATACTAATTTATCGGTATCTTTGATTTTTTGTTTAATGTCAAAAACACTTCATGCTTTGGATATGTCTATTGAGTTATCAGAACTAATTATATTAATAATAGAGTTGATTTCATAAACTTTACAGCATTCTCATATTTGTGTGACGTCTTTGATTCATATTCATTCTCATGAAATTAATCAACAAACTCAATACACTATTTCTTTACATCAGCATTTGTTTTCTCAGCAAGTTCAGCACATTATTATTAGCAGGTTATATTTCTTGAATTTCCATTAGAATCAGAAATCCAATTTATAGTTAAAATAGTTCATAGATTAGCATCGCTTCATGCTAACACTCATACATATCATTTACTTCATACTCAATTTCAAGTTAGTACATCAGCCGCAAGCATTCCTCATATATATAGTATATCTCAAGCATCTAAATATACATTTTTGCTTCAAGATATTTGTCTATTTTCCATATATTCTTTTCAATCAGAATATCCATCATTGGGATTATATGGAGTTAAAGATAGGTCTTTGGGTGCTATATATCAAGTTTCTAATAATGTTCATTTTCCAGAGCAATATATATTTCATAATGATGCGGATGTTCAATTTCAAATTGAATTATTTCATTGATATGCGATATTATATATTCAAGACCTTCAAACACTGATTCATTTTGTTAATCATAGATTAGAATTATAATCTACTATAGACATTTGACTTCATATAGACGTTCATCACATCTTACTATTTGGTATAATATATTCAGTATCGGTAATTCAAGTTGCTGGTAGTCATGGTCATCATAATGGATTTATATCAATATAATAATCTGAAACAACAGATATAGTTGCAGATGGTTTTTCAAAGCAACAATCTTTTATAGAAAATATTGCCTTACATCATGCTTTATTAATATCTATACAAGCTCATCATTCAAGTTGAGAAGACAAGAAATCTGGCGTACATCAGGATTTAAATGCAACTCTTTCATCTGTATTAACTGTGGTATTTAATATCTGAGAAGAACAAAATTCTAATATTCGATTTCATGAAGATATTTCTCTTGGCGTGATTGACATATTACCATTTCAGCAAGTTTTAAGTTTATCTTTAAGATATCATGGCGTATCTAATCAGTTTACAGAAACTAATTTATCTATAATATTTGATGTTTTAATAGAAAAATCAACATTACATCAAACTTTTTTAATTTCTAGTGTATTATTTAAACTAGAAAACGTCATTAGATTAGATATTTCATAAACTTTACAGCATTCTCATATTTGTGTAATATCTTTGATTCATATACATCATCAATTTGTTAATCAGCAGACTCAATATACAATCTCTTTACATCAACAGTTATTTTTATTGCATTCTCAGCACATTTGTAAATATTTTTATTTTATAAATTCTCAGAATTTACCATTTTTTTTGTCATACATTTGTCAGTAAAGTTTGCCTCTACTGTTAAATCATTGTCTATTTTCCCAAGCTCAAGGATGAGCTGGACTAGGGAACGTTTCTACAAGTACTGCTCATAAGTCATCTTTTAATCTTTGATGAATATGTCATTTTAAGAAATAATTATGCTTAGAGAGTTTAGTTTCGTTAACCATTATTTGTGGCACTTGTGTATGTTTAATCCCATCTCAATGTGCAACTCATATTTTAGTATTTCACCAGTCATAATACTTTCTATCTTTTTCGCTATTATTTATACTTACATTATCCGTTTTATTAAAATATAGACTTATTGCATCTGATATATATTGTAGCTTTTGATGGTCATGATTTCAAGGAGTAAATATAACATCAGTAGGTAGTTCACTAGCAAATGTTTTTATAAGTTGCGTTTGGTGTCATAATCATAATGCAAAGCTTTCAGTTTCAGATAGATAGTTATTTTGTGGAGTTCCTTTGGTGGTGGCACTTTGTCATCACTTAGCACCATCGCTATTTAGATAATCTCAGCCATTTATATACAATAACTTACTAACTCATTGTTTTAGCAATAATTCAAATAATTGCATTGTCCTGTCATTTATTTCTTGTAGATATTTTTTGTTTTTATGCTCATATCTATCTATATGCAAATCAAAGTGAGGAATTACTCAAAGTAATTCTCAACCATTATATTTAGGTCAAGATAGTATCGGTGTGGCTGAAGCAAATACTTCTGATAATACATCTTTATAACTTTGGGTGAGAAGTTTATGTACTGGACTAAAGTCGCCCTTTATTTGATGAAGTTCAACGATTTCAGTTGAGCCATCTTTTTTATTCATTGCAACATCCCATTTATTTGCGGTTAGTTTTATTAATTGATATGATTTAGGGTCAAGTTTATGTAAATCCATAAGCTCATCTATTCATATTATTCTTTTACCTTTAGGCGATATAAGAGATAATCATTCTCCTATATTGGTTTTTATCATTTTGTATAAAGGTAAAAATATAAATTTATATTAATTTAGTCATAACTAAATTATCTTTTTGTGCAAAACTCAGTTTATATTCATTAAATGTTTGATATTCATTATTCCAAAAAGTATCATCAACATCTATTTTTCTTTTTGGGGCTATATCTTTATGGCGAATTATCTTTGTGTAATCTAATCAAAGATTGATTAATAAGTACTTAATAAGTTCTCTAACGGATTGTCTCTGTATATCAGTAAATCAGGGTCATACTATTTCTATTCATACTGAATATTGATTAAGATTAGTTTTTCATTCCCAAGAGCTTACTCCAGCATGCCATGTAATTTGATTTCCATTAGCTAATTTATATATTTTTCAGTCTTCTCAAACCACAAAATGCACAGATACGCCAGATTTTGGATTGGACAATCGTTGTGCATTACTAACTCAAGTACCCCCACCAGTATGATGAAGAACTATATATTCCATAGTATTTTTACCTTTAGTTATGTTTTGTGTTTTATAGGTTTCTATAAACGACAAAGGACTTTTTATACTTATATCTATAGATTTCATTATTTGGATTCTATTTTTAAAACTTCAATTTGTTCACTAAGACATCTTCAGCAGGCAACAATATCTCATCATATAAACTTAGATACCGTTCTATACATTCTTTTAGAGGCAGATTCGTGTAATTCTTTTATTTTTGAGTTGTTAAGGTCTGCATATAATATTTCTGTCATATATCAATATCAAGCTATTGCGTGTTTAACTTTACACCATATTTTTTCATTACCGTTAAATTGGTCTTTAATTAATTGCATCATATCTCTTCTATCTTGTATAGAAGACTCTAACTCCGCTACAGCAAAATGAAAGTCTTCTAATAGTATATCTCAATTAGTTCAATATCAATCAATTAGTTCTTGTAAATGTGATGAATATGCAATCAGATTAGCTATATACTCTATAGCATCTATAAGTCGATTTCTGCTAGTTTGCTTCATTTATTATTTATTTCATTTTAAAAACTCCAGTTCCTGAGTTTCAAGCTCAGTTGGTTTTTTAATTTTTTGTAATTCTTTTAATCTAGCAAGACCCTGTGAAGAGTCTTTATATTTTACTATTTGATTTGTTTGTTTATCAACCACTGGATTGTCTAATATTTTGTAATTTATATCACATATATATTCTTTATAATTTATAATCTCTATGTTCGTATTTCAGTCATCATATATTTTTATTTTAATCATTTTATATTTTTATAAATTTATAAATATCTTCTTATAATCATTCAATCACTAGAAAAACTTTGTGATACCAATCTATATGTATTACTATATCATTGCGAATTTATTATATAAAATCTTATATTAGAGTTAACATTTAATCACGATAATCAAACATTAAATCTTATTCAACTTCATGGAAAATTTGCAGACATTGTTTGAACTATTCAACTATTGGCAACATAAAATGAAGTTCATCAATCAATAGAACACATCAAATCAAAAGACATATCATATCAAGAATCATTTCTTGTGCTATAAAAATTAGAAGAAGTAACACTTTGTTCAATTCGTATGGTTTTATTTATAAGGGGCGAGGATAAGCTTATATCAATATTTCGTGGTTTTTCTGTAAATACGTTTGTAGCATAAAAGATTCAAGATGGGCTTATGTTAACTGCTCAAGTAGTTATATTTCATGGCATATCCAATGTTGTTTGAGCTGGTCATATTGTATTAGCATAAACATCTAAATAATCTGATGTTGCTATTAGTGGTTTTATAGTTATTATGTTTGGTCATGCATTTAATGTCGTAAAACAAACTTCTACACCATAACTAGTTCATATTGCATTAGTAGCATAAGGTTTGAAACAATAATTAGTATTAGCGGTCAATCCAGTTGCACTTGCACTAATAGGACTAGGTAATATTCAGTCTATAACATCAATTACATTTGTTCATCATATAATAGTACTAGCATTTCAGCTAGGATATATCACAAATCAACTTCAAGTTATGGGACTTCATCAATTACCAGTATATGTACCA
Source organism: bacterium (assembly GCA_043778395.1). GTDB lineage: Bacteria > Patescibacteriota > Gracilibacteria > Absconditabacterales > Absconditicoccaceae > JAYWGF01. The sequence goes on from JAYWGF010000146.1 coordinate 34,070, forward strand.
GTTAGGTCTGCACTTGTAGTTGTTATATTGCTTACTGATGTTGTTCCCGCTCATCACATTATGGGTGCGGTTGCTGGAGTTAATGTAGTAAAACATAGTTCCACTCAGTATGTTGTACCAGTACAGTTTGTTGCGTATGGCTTAAAACAATAATTACTTGTATTATTTAGTCATGTAGCTGGAGCAGATATATTTCCACTTTGTACTGTTGCGGTTGTTATTTTAGTAACATTTGCACTTCATATAGTTGTTGGTATAGTTCAAGCTGGATATATTACAAATCCGTTTTCTACTATTGCACAACTACCAGCATTAGCAATATTTCATCATAAAGTTGCTCATGTTGTAGTTATAGCACTTACGGTTGTTGTACCAGCTCATCACATAACCGCAGGGGTATTTACTGGTGCGGATAAGTTTAACTGATTTAATGGTATTTTTTTTCAACCATTAGGTCATCAACATACTACTACAAATATATTACTTTGACTTGTAGCATCTGCCTCAGCCTGAGTAGTAGTTGGTTTAGTACAAACATCTTGATTTGGATATGCTTTAGGTACTAGCTTTCAGTTTACATCAAAACAGAAGTAGTCCCAGTTTATTTGTCATTCTTCTAAAAATGTCATTTTGTATTTAGTTTATTAGTAAATTGAACTCCTCAGCACTTACACCAAGTCTTTTTAGTATCTTAGCTTTAGCGTCAGTTTTTTCTTTTTGTGCTTTATCTGATTTAGCTTTGTTGTCTGCTAACATAGCTTTGTATTCTTTGTCAGATATTTCTGTAATGTCTAGTCAGTACGTATTTATACTTTGTAGTTTTTGTATTTCTTTATCATATTGTTCTTGAGTAAGAACAGTTGCATCATCAGGTATAACCGTAAATGATATATTTTTATCGTAATCTCATTTATCATATTGTGATTGAGTGATTGAGTCTTCTCAAGATTGAGAAATAATTGCCAATTTATTATTTTTATAAAATATCATTTTTTGTAGATTATTTAGTTAAAATTGTTATATTACCATCTGCTTCATTTCGCGTAAAATCATAAGTATTATTAAATGATGCTCATAATGATAATATATATGTTCAAGGGTTTAGGTCATATTGTCAATATAATGTATGTGATCATCTATAATTTCATCATCATATGCTATATGTTGGTCGGTATGTAGGATTTCAATTTATTCATGTATATGCAGCTCAATCAAGCATAAGTTGGAACGCTCAAGATAATGCTCAAGATGGTTGATTTTGAGTAAAATTAAGTGCTCGTGACATTTGCACTATACTGGGTTTATTTATTGTTATTGTAGAAGTTAATCAACTAGGTCATAAATCAAATAAAGCTCATCATCATATGACGGTTATTCATAAATTATTATTTACTTGTATATGCTGACCTGATGCAATTAGCAAATCTCCAGGCACAAGTATCTGACTACCATTAGTCACTACTTTTCTTTGTGATAAGTCAGTGTTTACTGTTATCGTAGTAGCATTGGTTATATCTATACGAGAGGAGATAGTGGCATCTCAGAGGATAGAGGGTTGTATTAGTTGAAATGGTATAGTGGGATTAGGACAGCTATGTAGACTTGTATCTATTGCCGCAGCTCAGTCTACTATAGGTACAAATATATCTTCATTACAAATAGTATTTACTTTTACTGCTTTTACAAATTTATTTGTAGCAATTGCTGGATTAGGAGTAGCTACTATTGTAGTAGGTAATGTAGTATTAGCATCTAGTGTAGCAGTAGTTAGTATTTTATTTGTAGCAGATACGGGTGTTCAATTACAAGTAAGATTAGATATATCTTGCGGTATTGTTATATTGAGATATGCTCAGCCATCTGGTCAAGTAGTTATTATGTTTCATGCAGCATTACTAACAACTAATAAATTATCATCTATACATTTGTTTATATAAGAACAAAGATTTGATAATTTTGGATTAGGTTGCGTAGCTAATGCATTATTTACTATTGCGAGAACTTTATCTATTATAATTGGTTCATTAAATCAACTAATCATTTCAGCTAAAAATTCTGGGTCTGTTCAACCTATGGCAATATGTGCTTCATAACAAGCAACTATAGCACTACATAAATTTGTTAATAATCCTCAACTTGGTAATGCCAATTGACTATTTATTAAGTTTGTAATAGTAAATTGAGTAATAGGATTATCACTAATACATTGGTTAATTTGATTGCATGATACTTGATTTCAACATCAACCTCATCAACTTCTCATTCAATATCATGATACCAATACTGTATTAGATTGAGTTGCTTGGCTTACACGCACTCATACCTTTCATTTATTTATATCTTTTTTCATTTATTTGTTGTTTTAACATCTGTAAATTTTTTTAGCTCTTTGTCAAGTTTATCAATTAGTATTTGATATTTATCAAATAAAGTATCGCGTTCTTGTAGTTTGTTAATTGCGTCTTGTAGATTTATTTCTAGTTTATCAACTCTTTTAAGTAATGCAATAAACTTTTCATGTCTGTAGAACGGAATCATTGTTATTTATTTATAATTTAAATTATTTACACTTACATCGTGTTTTTGGATATCAGCAAACTCAACAGTAACTTGAACTAATAGAACCTATGTTAACTGGAATAATTTCTCAATTAGCTATTTTTTCTGCTCTTTCTATTGCTTCTGCGTTTAATTTATCTTGATATTCTTTATTTTTTGTACTTTTGCAAACTAAACATAGTTTTTCATTACATCAAGCACATACTGTATTTAATCAACACAATTCACAAAATTTATTCATAGTTATTATTTAATGTTATAAATAGTGCTTAATAATGCAGATTGTATGCAATTTAATGCAGATTTCTTTTTATCAATACCGCATCTTTTATAACACTTTTTGTTACCATAATTTTTTAATCTTTGTAATGTATTTCAACATATACATTTAGTAGAACATATTTTTTTCATTATTTTTTATATAAGTTTTTTAAAAGCACCCTTCATCATGTATATTTTAGTTTATATGCGGGTATATCTTTAGATTTTGATACTCTTGTAATTGCTCTTTCTGATTGAGACATTGAATTTCTATTTCTTCCATAGGTTGTTAAGTCCTGCGTTCATGGTTTAAATATTCAAGTTTTTTCAAATTGTGCTTGTATAATAGCCTGTGCTTGTTTTCTAGTCTTTCATTGACTAATAACTTTTTCTACTCATGATTCATATATATTACTCATTTATATTACAGATTACTAAATATCTTATCGCAATATTCTTCTTGCCCAATAATTTGCAGATAATATATTATTTTTAGTTAAATTTCCATTTCAGTCTTTAATTCACGCTGACCTTGCTAAATAATTAGCTCTACGTTCTTTATCTTTATGCTGTGTATAGTCTTTCATCTTACTATCTCAAAAATGTATTGTTTTAATGACATCTCATTTTTTAGCAAGTACTACCTTTTTTTTTCATTCTTTCCAAGATTTTATTGGTTTATTGTATCAAGGAAACTTATGTCAGGCTTTTTCTATCATTATGTTTGTATAATTTATAAACTATTTTATTTTACTATCTAGTTTAATCATAATTTCTGTATTTCTACTTAATGCATTAGTCATTTTATCTAAAGACATTTCCATTTTATCATCTCTTTTTTCCATAGATTGTAAAAATGCATTTCTTGCTTCTTTTTGACCAATATTTCATTCTCGTATTACAAATCATACAAATAATAATACGCATATCATTATTCAAACAAATAGTGTTCTTTCGCTTTGTCAAATTTTTTGTATTGTAATTCAAGATGTTTCAATTATATTTTCAGGACTCATAGCTTATAAATATTTATATAAAATGTATAATCTGACATCTTACATAAAGCAAGATGTCATATATATACTTTATTTGGTATATTTTTTTATAACTTTTGTAACAGCTTTAGTGTTTTTTACTACATTTCAAACTCCTCATCAAGTTTTTTTAGCTTTACTAGATGCAGAATATTGCGATGAAGATAATTCTTTTATGGCTTTTGCTGGCATATACCTTTCTCAAGTTTGCTTACTAGTTTTTCAAGATTTAGTTCATCGGTCTTGCTTTGTTCGTTTTGCTAAAGAATTATCTGAGCTTTTTTTTCAAACATATCAACCTCATTTTGATTTATATTCTTGAACCGCTAGCTGTGCTTTACGAGCAGACCACATTCAAGCATCTCCTCATTTTGAAGAGGCTTTAGTTTTTTTAACAACATTATTTCGTAGTGTAGGTTTTGATTTATCTGATGTTATTGTCATAATAAATAATTTACTATATTAAAATAAAACTAACAACATCACTTATTTAAACTTTATCCACGCTTTCTGTTTTTTGATTTTCAATAACTTGACTTTGTATTTTGTTTATAATGTTATTAACAACATTATATGGAGCTTGTGATAATATATTTCATATTATGTTTATCTCCTCTAGTGTTAGTTGTAGTTGTATAGTCATGGATTATAAATTATAAATTAAATTATTTTCAAAAATATTTATTTATTTTATCTAGAGTAGTTTTTTTTTTATCTTTTATATTAGCTATAATACCTAAAGAAATAGCATATTCTACTAGCTTTTTTTCATCAAACTTAGAATAATCTAATACTATTTTATCAACATTTACTTTTTGAGGAATTTCAATTTTTATTTCTGGTGGCATATTATTGTATATAACAGCAGATTTAACTATAAACTCTTCCATAATTTTTCTTTTATTTTCCATATTTTCAATTAGTTTATCCATTTTTAATTATTTATATAATAAATATTAAGCTATAAGTCATAGGTTTCTTAAAGCAGTTGTAATTTGCGCTGTTGTGGCAACTGCTGGTAGAGTTTGTCTAGCGACTGGAGGTATATTATAAAATCATACTTTTGTAGCAGCACCTCAAATTAATACGCTATCATATACATTATTTATTATACTACTACCTATTGCTATCGCATAAGACTGTAGTGTAGTATTATTATAACCAATTGCCATAGCAGCTTGACCGCTAACATTATTAGCTAATCACATAGCAGTTGCTCAAGCATTAGCTAACAAAGCTCATGTACCTATTTGATTTTGTTGTCCAAACACATTAACAACATGTGAATTTGCTCATATAATATTATAGTATCATCAAACAAACTTTGTGTATAAAGAACCAGCCGCAACAGTATTACCATCACCAGCTACTAATGAGTTCCATCAACCACTAACTGTATTTGAAGAACCACTAATTTGCGTTCCATAAACACCAGCTCATATGGTATTTGCATTACCGAATATTGCTCAATAAGCTCAAGCATAAGTATTTTGATTACCTCCAATTACTCAGCGTTCACCGCTTACTTGATTTTGATAACCACTAATAGCATTACCAAAAGCACCATTTGTTATAGTAGAATTATATCCTGAAACTATATTATAATTTATTGCAGAACTACTAGCAACATGGCTATAACCAAACATTGCATTAAAGTTACCATTAAGTGTAGAATAGTAACCACCCAAAACATTACCATTACTTCAGGCAGCTGTCGTTAAGCTATATCAACTTAAACTATCATAGTTTCCATTAGCAATATTCTGACCTCAAGCAATTATACTGGATGCTTGACCAGCTACTCTATTATTAAAACCACCATATATATATCCATAATTAGCGGTCACAACTCAATTTGAACCATTTAATATAGTTCAATAATCAGCCGTGCCTGTAATTGTATTTCAAGAACCTTCACCTATAAAAGAATAGCTAGAACTCGATTGATTACCAGAACCTTCACCTATAAAAGAATAACTTCATGCAAGTATTTTATTAGAGCTACCTCCAATCATTGCTCACATATATCATCAAGTATTTCTATTTAGATATCATCATCAGTTAAAGGAAAATTCTTGATTGCTTTCATTACTATATCAACCAACTATTGCACTATAATTATTAGTTACTTTGTTTGCATATCAAGCTCAAATAAATCAACTTAATGCACTAGCTGTGTTAGCGCCATATCATCATCATACAAAACTAAATTGACCCGTTGCTCTATTACCTTGATTTATATAATTACCAGCAAATGATTTTAAATTATTATCAAAATATCTATCTTCTGTAAAAATACAGCTATTTGAATTTGTTTGTACTACTCAAAATCAACTAGCAATAGAATTTGGTGCTGTAGATATTCTGCTAGAATTAGTTAATGTCGCTCAGTTACAATCATTCAATGATATAGACTGAGATGTAACCTTAATCCATGTTGATGAGGTTAAATCAAAAACCCATTCAGCAACTACGGTTCATGTACTTAATCAATTACTTGTTTGAAAATAAGTATCATTTTCTAAATCTATTTGTCACACGACTGGTGGATTTATACCAAATGTGACATTTCATAATGTTGACATAAACGCTCACCATTGCTGAACTTGGGTTCAAAACATTTTAATTAGTTTTTAAAGTTTAAAGTTATTTGATTTGATGCTATTGCACCAACGCCGTCTATACCTGCAGATATTACAATCGTAGATATAGTTCATTCAAATGGAATTTCAGTTAGTGAAAGTAAGTGAACTCATCTATACTTAACAATGAATGTTCCGCCTCAACCAGTTGACCCAGTCCAAGTAATTAGTGCATCTCTTGTTGATGTATTATAAATAACAACTTCTCTTCTTGCATTAGCTGGAATAGTAACTGCTCATAGTCATTGTACAACTTGTGCTGTTACTGGTATTTTAGGTAATATACATGCACCATAAGTAAATGCTCAAGGTGTTGCAACCGCTAAATTAGTTGTAGGATTGTAAAATACTACTACTCATGTTGATACTCAGTTTACAGTAATTTCTCTCATTTCGAGAGTTACTCACGCTGCACAAACTAGCACATCATCATATTCATAATCTTTATCACATCCTCATGGTATAAGACTTGCAATTTGAGCTGCAGTTAAAGTTAATGTATCACCAGTTTCATTAGTATAAATAGAAGTTTGTACGACTCATGCTAGATAAGTAGTGACTTCATATACGCTTGAGTTTGTAGATACCGTTGCTCATGGCAAACAATATAAAGATTTGATGACTTGAATGTCAAGTGGTGTAAAACTACCACCTTGTTGTATTAGAGAATAAGACATAATAATATATATATAATAATAAAAAAGATTTTGCTTATGGTTTATCTAGCCATTTTTTAGTTTTTAAAGTTAATCACTAAAAGATTATTTTGTAATCATCATAGTCAATAACTTCATAGTTGCATTTCTATTGTTTCAAAATGCGTTTCGTTTTTGTTTTCCGTCAATGATATTATTGTACTTCACTGTGCAGATATTACTTTTTGTCAGCTTCATCAGTTTGTGGTGGTATAATTTACTATAACATCTTGAGCATTTCTGTTAAATATTTCTAGCTCTCTTCGCGTATCTGCTACAATTGTTACTGGTCAAACTACATTTATATATTGAGTTGCATTTAGTGCTATTTTTTGTACAGCACAAGAGCCACTAGACCATTCATCAGTAATAGGATTAAATGCAAAAGGTATAAAAGGGAAGCTACCATCCGCATTTGGATTAGCATAATCTTCTTGAGTATAATAGGTTTGAGTTTTTCAATCCTCTAATATTCTTTTGTGTTTTTGAACATTGAAATATTCTACTAATCATTTGCTTCATCATCACAATGCTCGATTTGCTGGAGAATGTCATACAAATGGGCTAGCACTACTGGGAAATCCAGTAGCAGCGAAATCTGGTGGAATATATCAATTTATAAAATCAAAGCTACAATAAGTTCCACCAAATATATATGTAGATAAATTTATATCAGACTTATTAAAGGTAATAGTATAAGAAGAAACTCAGCTAAATGTAGCAGCTTCAATAATTAAAGTAATACTTGTTGTAGTTCAGTTAATCCAGGTATCTATTTCCGCCGCTAAAGCAATAGGTCATCATCAATTACTCGTACTAAATCCATATATTCAGTTTGAATTCACATCTCACAAATTTCGTTTTTCATCTGTTCAGTTTATTTGAACGCTTCACTTTGTTGTTCTTTTTACGCAACCGCTTTCAAATCATAGTTCTATTATTTGTGGAATTTGACAAGCTCAAGGAGTTCGTACATCTGTTAATGGATTAAAAGCAAATATTGATATTCAATATACATTAGATGCAAATTGATTATTATAATCTTCTTCTGTATAGTAAACAATTATTCAACCATCTTCTAGTATTTTTTTATGCTTTTGAACACTATAGTATTCATATCAAAGTCAAGTAGTTTTTATTATAACTCAGGTTGCTCGTCTTGACGCACTAGAACCTATATCAATTTGATTTACGGGAAATCATGTTGGTGTAAATGTAGGTGGTATAAAAGATAATATAGATGTCCAAGTTACGCTAGAGCCAGTAAACATATATGTAGAACTATCTATGTCTGTTCTTTTAATGAGAATATCATAGTTATCCAATCATCAAGTTCAGTTATCTGCTTGTAGTTTTATATATATAGCATCTGCGGTTCAAAAGTATCGTGAATGTATTGCATTTGCTATTGCTCAAGAACCATTGTTAAAGAAAAAGTCATATGCTCAATTTCAGTTTTGAGTAATTTTATATTCTATTTGCGTTTTATTAAAACTCACATTAGGTATAGCTGGTTGAACTTCTCTTTTGAGACATCAACTTTCAAATCATAGTTCGGTATCTTTAATTAGATTACAAAATCACATTTGTATATTATCTCAAGCAACTGGTATATACTGAGTTCTGGTTATAGGAGTCTTTGTAAAATCAGCTATTCGCACTTCTTCAGTTACTATTCCATTGGTATCGTATTTTTCTATTTGAACATCGGTTTTAGTAGTTCAATTGATTAAGCATCAGGGTATTGCGGAAACTAATGTTTTTACTGGTAAATCACAACTTCATTTAGTATATACTGTTGCTGTTGGTATTGGATTAGCAACTACTCAAGTAATATTTGTCCAATAGGTTATACCATTTGGCACTCAGTCTATTTTTACTATATGTTGTGAAAAATCTTGTCAATCTACACATCGTTCAACTATGTCAGATTCTATTTCCTTGTCCTCACATTTAATTGGACTAACCGTTCATGTAACATCAGTAGCTGGGTCAGTTGCCAAACTAAATATTTTAAATGTATTATTTAATTCGTCTCGTTTAATCATATATATACCAGAATTTTCTGCAACACAAGTTAATTGTATATCAAATTCTTTTATTACAACTGGACATTCTCATGGCGTTCGACCAATTGGCATAGTGGTTGTATATGTGAGATAGTCTTGAGTCCATTCTAGTGTTTTTTGAGATGGATTTAATTGTTTATAAGATATAATTAAATCATATCTTGCTCACGATGCACATCATTGTATAGCTGGATATTGTCATCGTTCTTTTGTTCAACAGCAAGTCATTTGTTTATTTATTATATGTATAAATGTTTCATTTTCAGTCTATTATATTTCATCAACTTCTATAAAATCATCCAGTAATCGGTACTTTCGGCATACTATAATTAATCTGTTGTCAAGTAGGAGTTAATTTGCCTGAAGCTGTGGGGCTTGACTTTTGTGATGTTTGTTGAGGTAATGATGGCGTTGAAGACTTTGATTTATATGAACCAATTCAAGATGCAGCCAATTTTTGTTTCATTAGTTCTTGATTTAATAACAAATTCATAAGCGATTCGGACAATTGAGTTTGTACTCAATAGTTTTGGTCAAATGCAGATTTCATATAATCATCTTGTATTCATTTATATTTACCAAATGCATCTCATGTTAATTGTGTAAAGGTTTTATTTACTCAATCTATTGCTTGATTTTGACCATCAAATAATTTTAATACTTCATTTAGTCCTTGTAAAGAGACATCATTATTATTAATACGTTTTGCGTTTTCAGATAATCAATACTTATTTCATATTCACGCAGATATTGCTTGTTCTGAAGCATTTTTATTTAATAAATAGTTTCATAAATTACCAAATTGGGTATTTATAAGATTCATTTCTTGTCAATTTGGTCAAAATCTATCTTCATAATCTTTTTTATATTTTGCTAATTCTCATAGCATATTTTTATCTAATCATGAATAAAATGAGTTTTTATCACCCATTTGTTTTTGCATATTATTTCAAAAAACTTTATATATATCAAAAATTTTATTGTTAATATTATCATTAGATTTTAAATCTCATACAATTCATAGTATTTGATTTCATACTTGTGGTAATCAAATATTATGTGCTTGGGCTGCACTATCTACTAGTTTCTGTCTAGCTGGTAGTGTATTTCAAGGAGTGAGAAAAGACGCAAAATCTATTGGTCAATTATTATTTATTAATGGAGTTGGATTATTTTGTCTATTAACATTATTAATTGGTGTTCATGTATAAGATATAGTTGGTATAGCCATGTTTTTATAGGTAAGAATTAATTTTTTGTTCTATTTCTATTTTTCTATTTTCATTTTGTAATCTAATTTCTTCTTGTCTATTTAATCGTTTCTCGTGTTCTGGTTTAAAATTTATTACGTCAATTTCATATTGTTCTATTTCTTTCTGTACCTCTTCTCTCTTAATATCAATAAATCTTCTTAAATGAAATTCTTTTGATTGAGATGCTTGTGAATCTAAAACAAATTTAGTTTGTTTTAAGGTATTAAGTGCTTGTACTTTTATATCATATTCTTTCATCTTTTTATATTACAGATATTAAAAACAGCTCTGTTTATTATATTCTATGTTTGTGTTACATTTACTGCAATTAACTTTGTTTGAATCATATACTATTGTTGGGGATTGTGACAAATCTACTCACATAAACCATCATCAAAACCATATATCATCGTGTCATCTTAATGTAAATTTTACTAATTCTCACTTCACGTTTATTTGAGAAAATATATTTGCAAAATCAGCTAAATGATATTTTTTATTATCATAGCTAAAACAAAAATCATCTATTCTTTTTTCTTGTGGGCATGCACATTCTCATCAGCATGACCTAAAATTATATCAATTACATAATACTTCTGTACTATTTCAATCAAAATATTCATAATTATCTTTATAATTAATCATTCATTTTCATGTATAATCTATATATTCACAATCAGATAATCAATCTAAGAAACATTGCGTTGGTTTTACTTCCACTCAATTTCTAATATTATTAGACATTTGTATATATTCACAATTCATTATTCAAGGAATTACTTTAATAGTTTTTTTACCATTTCAATTAATTATTATTTCTAACAAAGTATCTCACATAATTACTTTAGTTGGTAATCATATTTGGGTTTTTATATAATCAATTGTTTTTGTATTAAAGCTATGACTTCATTCTAATTTACTAACTTCATCTTCTCATACATATCATTCTATTCAAAATTCTACAGGAACTTCTCAACAGTCAAAATCTCAACACTCATGATATATACTATCTCAAAACATGATTTTTCCACATTTTGTATTTCTTTCATTACTAATTACGGCACAACAACTAATATCTGTAGTTCGAAAATCTCGTCTTTTCCAATAAGTTAATATTTTTGTTTTATGTGGATTTCAATCTTCGTTGTTTGAGCTATTAATAAATATCTTTAATTCGTCATCGTCGGCTTGTAAATATACATAGTCTGATTCATTAATCTTATCTAAATCTCATATAATTCGTTTACCAAATTCTTTATCAGTCATATCTTCTAATTTAGATACTAATTTTCAAGTATTAGGTGTATTAGATATAATAGATAAAGCATAAAGTCTTTTATTTGAACCTATAAAATATAAAGAATTATTATATTCTGTAAATGCACTAGCTCTTCAGTTTGGGTTTATCCAAGCTCATAAATTATTTCTTACAATGTTTCCTTCTGTTATATATCTAGTTACTCAAGCAGATTTATCACTTGAGGCGGTTATATAAAATGCTCAAATATGCTGTTTGCCAAAATAAACTACATAATCTTGAAAAGATGTCATTCAATATGTACTTTGTTTTACTGGCAATATATTTCAAGCTCATAAATATCATAAGCTTCATCAATCTGAATATAGGATTGCATTTTTAGATGAATTTAAATATACCGCATGTGATATTCAGTTTTTTCCTGTGTACATTGCTCAGTCCGTAAAACATCACTCAAAGTTACAAAACTTAGAAACTACCGCTGTATTATTAAAATCATCAAATGAATGATAATGAAATGCCTTTATTCATTCACAAGTTGCAAACGCAAAAGTTTCTCAATAATCAGGAAAAATCATATATTTCATATTTGTTCATTCTCTTTGTGGTTCTCTTCATGATACATAATATTTATTATCTAATCATTGGAGTGTTCAATATATATCAAAATACTGATTAATAGAATTTCGTGAATCAGGGTTAATCTGTCATGGGTCAAATCAATTCCAGTAATTAGAAGTAAAAATTGACTTTCAATCTACTCAAGAAACTATATTGGTTTGTCAACATATTCACGTGTCTCATTGCGTAGCAGAGGAAGTTGTTTCATATGTATATATATAATCTCATATTTGAATTGGATTATTTCAAGAAGAGTAATTCCATAAAACATTAATGTCATCTACATCATTATCATATAGTTCTCACAATGACCTTTTTTTTTCATAATATCAATTATTTTTTTGTACTCCATCCATTCAATCAAAATAGCTTCATCAAATTTGTAATACATTTCATCAAGAATCTTTATATAAATTTCTTGGTTTTCATTTTAAAAAAGACATAGGCATAAAATATTCAAAACCACAATTACAAAAACAATCAGAATATATTTCATATAAATGGCATCAATTTTCTGTTTTAAATATTTTCATGTATTGCTTGTCTTCAGAAATTCGCATATAATAATCTAAAGTTTGTGGATTATTATTAACTATTTCTACATTAGATATTATATCAGTAAACTTTCAAAAAAATACTTTATCAAAATCTTCTCAGGTATATATATCTTTAGCCTCATAATTTCATAGCTCAGATTTAATATATATAATCATTGAAGATAGTTTATTTTTTCGTCATCTTCTTGTTCTTAGGTAAAATCTATGAGGTCTTTTAATTGTAGAATATGGAGGAACAACTGGCTGTACATTGACTAAGCGAGAATATATTGTATGCGGATTGTCTACTAATCATCAATAATTAATCTTTAAACTATTCTCTGAGGCTTTTGTAATTGCTGTCATATATTAATTGGGATTTTTCATAAATTTTTTTTATATTCTTTGTAATCACTATATGCTTTATCTCGAAATGCCTGAGCATTGTCAACATCTTTAACTATTTCAACCTCTTTTAATTCATCTTTGTTATCTGGTTCTATCATTGTTTTGGAAATTTAAATGTTATAAATCACATATCATAAGACTTTGCAAACTTAAATCATTCATAAGCTTGTTTAATATAGTTACTAAAGTCGTCTCATATTATTTGTCTTTCGTTTATATCTAGGCTTCATGAATGATATGCCAATAGCATATTTAGTGCTGGCATTAAATATTCTGGTATTTCTATAATATCATCAGCTGATTCAATTATCTTATGTCATCTATAGTAAGAAAAATAAGCTTCTTTTGTTCAAGTCGGTAGTTGATAAGTAATAGCAGTTCATCATATACATGGTATAGTATATTGTCAAAGTCATATTTTTGGAACTCAATCTTTGTACTTCATCATAATTTTCCCAAACCCATCCGCACAACAAGATTCACAATCACTTTCTATTTCTATACAATTACCACATCAAGTACCAAAAAATCATATTGGATTATATATTGGATATTCAGTTACAAAAAATGATGATTGGATATCTATTGTTTCTGAATGTTTAAATCAAGGAAGCATAAACGCATAAGATAATAAATGATTAATTGCACTATTTAATATTGGAAATCTTTTACTACATTCAATATCTAAGTTCATGGTTTTTATATCATTTGAAAAAAAATCAGATACTTTTCTTACATAGCACATATTATTGTTTTTAGCTTATAAATCTAATTTATATTACAGAAAAACCCCATAAGTTAATATAGGGTTTATGCTTTATTTACCACAACAACCTGAATTTGGTATATTACAATGTAATTGTGTAGGACATAATACAGGAACTATAGTAGATACTGGATTAAATGTACCACCACATGCAGCTGGTAAACAAGACGATTTAGTCTTTAGACCAACAACCATTGCATAAGCACCTGAACATAAGTTTGCCAAAAGCAAAGAGTAGGTCAAGTTCATTCTGTAATAGTAGCAATCTCTTGAACCAGATTTCATATGAGCAAGTGGACTTGCATCAATAAATTCTAATCTAGGACTTCTATCTTGATTCATTTTAACCTTAAAGCTTTCATCCATACCATCTACTGCATATTGGTAGAATGCTACAAACTTCTTAGGAAATATAATCATTACTGGTATTGTTTTAAACTGTTCATTAAGTATTTTAGAGAATTTGTATTCAAATCTTGTCATACCTATTTGAAAAGACTCTAATTGGAATTTATTATAGAAAATATCATTGTTATTATCACTAACATTTCTAATATTTATTACCTGTGGTCAGAATATGTCTTGTATAGCTGGTGAGAATTTTCTAAACTCTTTAATTTGAGCCTGATTCATCCATACTGTCATTGGTTCACCATCGCCATAAGCACCAGAAGCTAATATTGGTTCTATTACTTTATCTTGGAATATTTCCATTATGTCACAGTCATTATCGGCATTGGCACAACAGTCGGTAAAATCATGTACAAATCTTTTGCCCATAGGGTCATTTGTAGGATTTACACAAGCCTGTGCTTTAGAAATATCAGATATTAATCCCATTGTTTGAGAACCAACGGTTACAGAACCATAAGTAGACGAACCATAAGTATTATTACCATATAGGAATGACTTAGTGAATAGGTTTCTAAAACCCTGTGCTGGTTGTACCAATTCATTCTTAACTCGGTCATTTTCATCATAACCATAGTTATACATCAATCTATCTTTATTTAAGTCACATCTGTTAAATTTAACAGAATATACTATAGAAGCAAAATTTGAAGTTCTAATTGATTTTTCAGTTTGAGTGAAGAAATCATCCATACCACCTTCGCAATTACCGATAACTCTATATTTAGGTCATCTTGATATAACTGTTCAAGCTGGAACATTTACGGCTGAATCTATTGTAAATCCAGTAGGATTAATTCATGTTATAACTCTAATAGTTGTAACACCAGTAACCTGATTTACAAAATACATTTCACTTCATTCTGATGGTCATCTCCATTGTCTAGCGTCTGCTACATCAACATAGTTAATTACAGTACCAGATATAACAACTTTAGATGTAGTAGCTAGTACCTCATCAACAAAGTCTTCATACCATTCTACCTGACAACAGCCATTTAGTAACTTGTGGTCAACCTTAAAAGGAAAAGATTTTAACATCAAGTCTGGATAAGCTATTGATGAATTGTTTGGGTCATAAGTAACTCGTTCGTCGAACATGTCGCTCATAACTTCATATAAATTATTGTGCTTCAATAATGGGAATAGTGGCATACCGCCATCTTGCCATTCATTAAGCAATTGCATTGGATTAAAAGACATATTTATTTATGTTTGTATATAAAAGTTTACTTTATTTTGTTTAATTTTACTCATACTAATCATCAGGAGTTAAATCTGATTCAAGCCGTTGGTTCAGATTGTGTTGTTTCTACAGTATTCATTGAAACTGTTTTAGAAAATCATTTAACATCTTCTAGCTCTTCTTGTAATCTAAGAGTATATGCATTTTTAATTGCATCATTATCTGGGTCATTATAATACTTAGATTGCATTCTCCATAATCATCTTTTTTCTTCTCTTACTGGTAGTGCATCAGAATCATATTTACTAGATATTGATTTAGTTTCAAAATCTTCTATTCTTTTTGTTTGAGCTTTAATTAACGTGTCACGTTCCTTTACCTCAGCTTTATATTTAAAGACTTCTTTCTGGTACGTTTTAATTAGCTCATTGACTATTTCTGGATTTGATTTAATGTATACTATGTCATCATAGTTATCATCTTTATCATCTTCTTTTTCGTCAACCTTTTTTACTTCTTTTTGAGACTCTGGCTCTTTAGTCAGTTCCTCTTCTGTTTTTATTTCTTGTTTGGTTCATTGTAAATCCTCACTTATTTCTCATCATAATACCTTTTTGGCTTCAATTACCTCTTCGGTTGTTATTTCTGTTTTTGGCTCTTCAGTTGTTATAACTGGTTCTATTATGTTTGTTTCATTTTGTGTATTTAACATTGCTTCTCATGCGTCGATTATTTCTTCTGGCATTTATAAGTTTATTAAATATTAAAATTATTGGTTATTAATAACCCTGTTAATATATTAGATTTCTATATCAAAATAATATTACAGAGTTATTGTGGTGCGTTACCTCATATATTCATTGGTCTTCAAATTACTTCTTGTGGTTGTCTTGGTAAAGATATATTTTCTGTTGGTGCTTGCTGTTGTGGTTGCTGTGGTTGTTGCTTAATGTCTATTCATATTGATGCTAATATTTTTTCTCTTGCTTCTGGTATATCCATTAAATCTTTTCAAGATATGGTAATAGACATATTTTGCTTATCAAATGGGTCTGTTGGTCAAGATAATGCGGACAGTTCTTGTGCTTTAAGCTTCATAAATTCTACTTTTTGTTTTATATCTGCTATTCTTTCTTCGTCTTCATATATAACATCATACATATCAACATTAGAAAATATCTTTTCTATAATTTTTCTTCTATTTGTAAATGTTTCATTCGTTACCTCATCTTTATCTATTGGTCAAATTGCGTTAATCAAAGATAATAATTCTTGATTCTTTGCTGCTTTTTCTCAAAGTATATCCTCTCAATCAAATGTAATTTTATATCATATTAATATATCTCATATATTTAAGTTTATTTCTTTTCATAATTCATCAAAAGATAGTTCTTTATCTCAAAATACTTTTTGCAGTGTTACAAGTTTTTCCATAGATTCAGAATAAAACTCACTAATATTATCAAGAAACTTGGCAATTTTATTATCACTACCAGCTTTTTTTTGTCTAACTCATTCGGCACTTCTTTCAATTCATCAGCTTCATCAAGTTAAGTATGAGTTTAAACCTAAGTCACTATTAAATTTGGCTTCTATTGTACTTATAGCATTTAGATTATTTTGTGTATCTTCTGATTTAACTAATTGTAATTTTTCTAAAGTATTTACTCAAGTTGCTGTAGACATAACACTTCGTGGTGCATATGTAATTTGTTTGCTCATTTGACTCATTGTTTCATCCATTGTAAACATTGGATTAGTTAATATTTTAATAGAGTTTAAATAAGAATTGTATAGGGTATCAACCGAAGATTGATATCATCTTCACATCCATCATAATCATTTACCAAATATTTCTCAAGGCATACTCATAAAATTTAATTGTATAATTGGGCTTCATGGAAATGGATTAGTAGATTCTCAGGCTACTATTGCTTCGCCATTAACCATTACGACATTATAGGTACACTCATATCAATTTATATATATATCAAGAACTTCATATAATCAATTTGTATCTAGGTTGTACCAATCATCATGAGCTGGAATATCTTCATGATTAAAACTTGCACCCCTTAATTGATTAGATAGGCAGTTTTCTGTTTTTTTTCTCACTTCCACATCTCGTACTCATATATTTTTAACTTTATTATAGTCTTGAGTAAATAGCTTTGTTCATTTATCTAATTTTTCAAAATCTAATTTACCATAAGACTCTATTAACTGTTGTTTTGTCATATAGTATTTTTCTCCTATATATCTACATTCAGGATTTAAATCTCTAATTACATTAAAATATGATACATATTTAAGAATAGGATATCAATAATCTATATCTTGATAATCTACAACCTTTTCTCCATTAACAGTTGATACTTTTTTTACAACTCTTTTTTTTATTTTCTTCCAAGCAACTTTTATATATCCAGTTCATACTGCTAATGCTTCATCTATGGCTTGAGATATAGATTGTTTTGTTTCGTGTTTACTTCAAAAATATTTGACTAAAGATTTATAATGATTTATATTTGTTGAGGCACTTTTATTATTAGGTAAATATGTAGATATGGCTACTTTATTAATATCTAATTTACTCATGATTCATGAAAATGTTCTCCAAGCATTAGCTATTAATGGATACTTTTCATTTGATGACCATCAAAATCATCACTTAAGATTGTCAAGATACCTTTTTCACATATATAATTGTATATCTTCATAAGATTGAACTGCAGAACGATATTCTTTATCTTGCATATATGTAGATATTTTTTTTGCTCGAGCGGTTACCTCACTTGCTAATTGTTTATCATAATCTACGTTTCATACCTCTGGTATAATTTCTTTTATTTTATTATCAATTTTCATATTATGATTTATTATAGTATATATAGAAATATTACAGATTAAATAGACAAATTGTTTTTAGAAAGAACTTGTCATCTTCATATGTTTAGGTGAATCTCAGATTTTTTTTTAAGTCATATATCTTCTCTCATCATTTCAACTGCCTTAAGCTTTGTTTTAATCAAGTTATTGTATTCTCTAAATCATATTTCTTCAACGGTTGTATCATTTACAAATTTAATTACATCAATATACTGTTTAACAACAAAATCTATTGGAGTATCTCATTCATCAAGAAGATTAGATAATTTTAATTGCCTTAATACCTTTTTTCTTGCTTCAAGATGCAGTTCATCTTCAGTAAGTCAAGTTTGATGCAATTCATCATTTTTTTGTAGAAATTGGTTTTGCGTCATCATAGGATTTACTAATTGCATCGGTTCGTCATTTAGATTCTTTAATAAACTTTTGTTCTGCTGGATTAAAACTAATTCTTGCTTTTTCATTTGTATTTGGCAATGTTATATTATTAAATTTCATTTCATTGATTTTATCAGCCAATGCTTTTACCAAATCTACATTAGCTTTAAGTGCAGCACCAGAAGATTTTCATTTTTTTCAAGATGATAAGGTAGAACTTCATGCTCATGGTCTAATTCAACTAAGTCTTTCTGATTCTGATATAATTGCATCTCTAACAGTATCTGACATATTGGTGACGCTTCATATAATATTTCTCCTTAATATTTCATATTGTCATTTTGCTAAGTCTGGTAATTGGTCATATATTTTATCTACATTACGCAATACATCATATCATCATCATAACATTAATCATCAGTATGCCGCAACTTTCATAGCATCATTAGATGGTAGTTTTGCTATGTTATTAATTTGTTCTTTTAATAAATAGGTACTAAGTACATCAAAGTTAAGCTTTTGGTCGCTTGTCCGTTCTGATTTTTTTAATATTTGATTATCTTTTCATCTTGGTACATATAACTCAGCTTTTCAAAACCAATTATTATTTGCTAGATATCATGCATTATCTCAATTTTCTAACATACTATGAACAAGCAATTCTCTCATTACTACATTTTTTGCTTTATTAGATAGAAATATTTCTTCATTTGCATTTACTCACTTTGGTGCTTCAAATATATCTAATTCCGTATTTTTATTAATTTGGTTTTCTATTGTATATGTAACCTTATTAGCTATTCTATTAAAATCTTCAAAATTAGAAACTTTAACGTATTTATAAAACATATTTACTACCTTATTTTTTGCTACATTTTGAAACTTTTCATCAGATGATGATGCTGTATCTATGCTTCAA
Source organism: bacterium (assembly GCA_043778395.1). Lineage (GTDB taxonomy): Bacteria > Patescibacteriota > Gracilibacteria > Absconditabacterales > Absconditicoccaceae > JAYWGF01. The sequence goes on from JAYWGF010000146.1 coordinate 53,955, forward strand.
TCTTCATTATATATAAACCTACCTTTAAAGTTTTTTAATTCTGTCTTTTTTTTTTTACTATAAAATTCATAATATTTATCTTTAAATTCTTTACTTCATACTGGAAATTCTTTAGCATATTGATTTAAATAATTATTAACAGTTTCTTCTTTTGTTCTTATTTCTCATTTATTATCAACATAGTTTAATCAATTAGTTAAATTAGAATATACAGTAGATGCCAATAGTTTTTGCTTTATTGCTGAGCCTCATGGTTGAGTATCATCAATTTTCATAGAATATAATATTTTTCATAGCTTATCTTCTTTTGTGTTGTTTTTTTTACTTATCATATCATCAATTGCTTTTATGTCTAAGTTTCAATACTTAGTCACAAACTCTGGATTATTTTTCATTATATCTCATATCATAGATTTTTCTAAGATAAATTTATCTTTATAGGATAATATATAATCATTAATAGTTCAATTTTCTATATCAGATGGTACATTTTTATCTAATAAATCTTTTTCAATATCGCCAATCAGGCTTTTATCTGTTATAACTCTGAATGTAAAATCATTTATTCAATTAATATATTTTTGTGCATCAGGGTTTCAGGATTTTCTTATTAAGTCGTTTACTCCTGAAAGACTTCAATTATTAAGAGATTTAATATAATCTTTTGAATTAATTATATTAATAAAGTCAGCGTTTTCTTTAATTAATATATCAGACGAAAATCATTGTTTTATTTTTTTAATTCATTTTAATAAAGGAACTGAGTCTTGAAGTGCGTTCCAAAAAAATAAACCTCATCATCAATTATCAAATAAGTTTTGTGTTGTATTTTGTATATTATAAGACTTAAGTCTAGCCTTCATTTCTGGAGTAGACGCCGCAAATAAGAAAGAAAACAATTGAGAATCTGATGCAAACTCTACATTAGAACTTCAAGCTCATCATCACATTCATCTCATTGCATATGATGCAGTCATTTTACCTCATAGCCAACTACCGACTCAATCTATAAATCATTCAGTTCTAATGTCTTTAATAATTTTTCATATGTCATTTGTTATTCTTAGTTGTCATAATAGCTCTCATCATATAGAATTAATAGTTTGATTTAGTGCATTTCGCGAGTTCATATCTGCTCCAAATATTTCTACTCAAGTATCATCATTATGAAAATAATCATTTATTCATCTACCAAGATTTAAAGCCATTCTACTTAATCAGTTAGACTGTATTCATTGAAAAAATGAAAATGTTCTAGCCATTCTATCTATAAAATCCAATGATTCATTTACCCATCAATCATATTGATTATCACTTTTATTGGTTATAAACTTATCTAGTTTTTGATTATATCTAACATTAGTTGCCATCGTAGTAAATAAATGCAATACTGCGTTTAAATCCTGCTTAAGAAAACTATTAAAGGTTTGTCAAGAAATAAAATAAGCCAATCATCTTCGATTTATATCTCTTATTGCACTAATTCAAGCCCTAGTTTTTCAAAGTCACCAAGCTCATTGAATTAATATATTTTGTGACCTAAACATCATAGAGCCAATTTTTTGTACAGTGTTATCTGTTCAAAATGGTGCAGAATATAATTTTCATCAAGCTAGTCAATAATCTTGTGGTAATCATATTCAATAAGTCTGATTAGTGTTATATGTATTTGCTACACGATTTTTCAATTCATAAATATTAAACTGTATCTTTTCTATTTCTTTAATATCTCATGCTGCTTGTGCAGCCTTTAGTTCACTTTGTAATCAATACCACTTTGTAGCTAACATATCTATTGAACCTCAATGATATTGTGCAGCTCGCTCAAATGCCATATTTTTAATCCTTTGTTGATATATAATATCTGCTATATCTTGTCGTCCATTATCTATTTGAGATATAAACTTTGCTGCTTCAGATACATCATATCATTTATTATTTAGCCACGAAGACAATTTTAAAATCATTCATTGGTCAAATTCATACTTTGTTAATCACATTCATCATTCACTAGAAGATGATTTTATTAATCAAAGTATCTGATTAAGAACTCATTCATCTTTTATAAAATCTCATACTTGCTTTCTTATTTCTCAGTCATCAAATAATCAAAAATCTTTCATCAAGTCTTTAATTGAAAAAAATCAACCTAATCACATAAATTTATGAGTATCTAAATCTCAGGCATAACCAGCTATAGAAGTTACCAAAGCTGGTCATCATCATAGCATTCAGGATACTTTTCTTGATGCATTTGCTAATGCACGCAAAGTACCATCAATCACATTAAACGTAGCTCAATCAAATACTTTTTCGTCTCCAAAAGAAGACATTAAGGTATTTTTATAAGTTGATTCTGTGATAGAACGACCCTCTTTTAATGATTCAGATAATGTATTAAATAAATAAGTTCACTCTACTTTATCTCAAAATCATCATTTATATATATCTCACAACATAGCAATAAACTTTTTATCCTTTATTATAACTGCCAATCTGCTAGGTGTTTTTCCAATAAGGGTTTCGTCCATAACATTTATTGCATCATATACATTATTTAATATACCCAATGCTTTAGGGTCATCAGTAGATTTTAATAAATACTTAGTATGTTGTAACATATCGTTTTTAACTTCTGACATATACTTTCACATATCATAAGCCATCATGTGTAAAAAAGAATTATCTCAAAAACCTATATATGAACTAAGTTTCTTTCATCATATTTGTAGGTCTGCATGATTAGATATTCCCAAAGAATGATTTATTATTTTTTCCATAACATTTGCATTCTGTGTATCTAGTTTTAATTCTTTATATTTAAATTTGATTTCTGGTATATTAATCTTATTCAGCTCATTAAACCTTCTTAGATAATCAATTTCATCTAAATTTCAAACATCTTTAATGTGAGCCCTAGTTACGTTCCAAAAATTTTGTTTATTAACATCATTTCATAAAATATCTAATCACAATAATAAAACATTTCATGATGTAAAATTTTTATTAACTCATGATTGAACCGCGTTTAGGTATCAATTAGATACTGACGATTTAGATATATAAGAATTATGACTTACATTTAAATCTGTCGCTAGTCTATTATTTAGGTCTTGATTCATATTATAGTTTGCATCTCTATCGCAATTGGACATATTTATGTATTACATCATTTAAATGTGTCTTTGATAGCGGCTTCTTCTTCTTTTGCCGAACTATCCATTACACGAGTAATTTCTATTTTTGGTTTATTTTCTCTTGTTACTTTTATGTCTTGTGCCGTAAGTATAAATTTTTCTCATTGTATTGCGTCTGGTATAACAATATCATTTACTCTTTCTCAGTTAACTTTAACATTTGGTGCATATTTATTTAGTTCTTCTCTTATAGATTTATATATATCTAATTCATCAAAACCATTATCAATAATTTTTTGAAAATCATCTTGGAGCGTCTTATTTGATAATAAATTCTTTGATGTCGGTTCATTAAATATATCAATATATTGATTATATATATCTTTAATCATATTAAGTTTTTCATTTGTATATCAATTAAACGTTCAATTGATTATTGCATCTAATTTAAGAGTCTTTTTATCTCGGTTTTCTGATATATAAGAAAGTATTTTAAAGTGTTTATCAAAATCTTCATTAAACGCACTAACAACAATTTTCGGTAATACATATCATTCGTGCTTTATTAATCTATAATTATCTATAAAGTTAGAAATTATCTTACTATCAGTTTTGCTAACTACAAATTGTTGTATAGATTGAGATAATCATAATATTTTATTTCAATACTTAGTTGTTAGTAAATATGCATATAAAGATTGCTTCTGTGACAAATCTAATTTATTAAAATCTATATTTGATAGTTTATCCGCATTTGAATCTATTTCATCAATTCATTTAGTTTCTTGTATAAGTTTAGATATACCATCTTCAATAGTTACTTTATATGGTAATCATTCATGAAATATAGTTGAATATCAGTTTTCTAGCATATGAATATTAAATTTTTTTATATTCATTTTATCTGCCCTTTCTATTATTTTAGCCTCAAGAGTTGTAAATTGTTCAGTAATATTTTTAATTATATTTTCAGACTCTAATTCAAATCAAGAAGCGTTACCATATAGACTATATAATACTGGTTTTTCTGTAGTTCAGTAAAGATACTTACTTGCTGTATCTTTTGTTATATCAGTCAATTGTAGTCATGCAGAGTATTTAGAATTTAACACTCATAATTCTCATAATATTTTTTGGTTTAATTCATTAATTCTATAATAGTAGTCTTCTCAAAGGCGTGGAGATTTATTAAATTCTTTTATATGTTTATTAATGTTTGTTTGAATTGTTTGTATATCTTTTTTAACGCTTACAGATACGTTTACTGATTTAATCATTTTTAAATCAAATGAGTCTATTTTAGATTGTTTAATACTTGTATCTATAACAACATCATTAGATACCCTTGTAATCATATCCATGTTTGCGTTTGCTGGTATTAATTTATTTTCTATAACTTTTAAATTAGGCAATAATCATTTATTTAAATCTTCAATATCTTTAATTAATTTTTCATGTATAACTCATTTATTGATTTCTTCTTCTAATTTTGATAATAATCAGTCTTTTTTAGATTGTTTTTTAATAATATCTTTGTTCTTAGACACATTTCATATATTATCTAATTCATAATTTAAATCATCTAATTTAGTTTGAAGGTCTATAATATCTTCATATTTTCCAATCAAAGATTTACTCGTTAGAGCTTTTCATATTTCATAATCAGCCCTTTGTTCTAATGGTATATTTTTTGTAACATAAGTCTCTCACTTATCTGCTATAAGTTCCTCTAATGTATCGTATTTTTTACCATCAAACTCTTTTCATCGATTTGTTCATCAGCTAATATCTTTTTTATCTATTTTTTTTTGAATTTTTATTTTTTCTTCTTCTAATCTAGCTATTTCTGATAATTTTGTATCTTTAGATAGAATTTTAATTTCTTCATCAATATCTTTAATTTTTTTAGAAATAGTATTAATATCTTCTGGATTAAATTTAGATTTATCAAGTTCTGATTTTTTAATTTTTAATTGTTTGTCTATTTCGCCTATTCTAGCTTTTTCTGTTTCTATATTTAATTGATTTTTTTTATAAGCCATTAATTCGTCTATAATTGGTGATTTAGATATATCTTTAATTCATTCAGATTTAATTTTAGCTATTATTCATTTAAAATCACCAAGAGCCATTTGCGTTCATACTATATTAGCAGCATCATATTTAATAGCTTGGTTTATTTCTAATAAATATCTTTGTCATCTTGTTGTGTCCGATGCCTTATATTGACTCATAAATGCAAGTATTGCTCTTTTATCTTCTCATTTAAACATCGAATCTAATAAGGCTTGAAAATCTTTTTTTGCTTTATCAACTCATATAACAAAATCTTTGTCTTCAGAAATTAAAAACATTTCGTTTTTTATGATATCTATTTGGGCTAAAAATCAATCTATCTTATTATCATTTTTCCAAATATATTCTACAAATTTTTTCATATCTTCTACATCTCAAGCATCTGATAACTTATTAATTACCGAAGCCATTTCTGTATTAGCTATTTTTGACCATAGTTGATTAAAATCCGTAATTCTTATATTTGGAGTTCAAACAAATCATAATTTTTTTCAAATATTATATATAGCCTTTGTTTTATCTCAATAAAATAAGTCTATTACGTCACTACTATCAATTTTAATATTTAATGGTGCTATTTCTCATGGAAAATATTCTGATATTAATTTAACTATATTATCAGATTTTGTAGATATAAGATTATCTACTAATGCTAGGGTTTTTTCTAGGTCTATTAACACAGGTACTCTTCATGACATTTTTGTTCTAAAAGCCATTGCATTAACAAACTTGTCCATTTCTATGTTAGCAAAGTTTTTAACTCATTCTGACAATTTTCTTAAGTCTGAAAGCTGTATGTCTCTTGCTATCTGATAATACTGTTCATTAAATGCAGATAGTACTTTTTTATCTAAAGTATTATCATATCTCATTACATCTTTTAGGGTGTCTCATAATCAAGAAAATACTCTATTTAGGTATTCTTCTGACGTACTATTAATTGTTATTAATCAACCATTTAGATAATATCTTAATCATGTTATTGGTATAACAACCTCTACATTAGATATAAGTTCATAATCTTTTCATTCAACAGTTATAGTTCTTGATGTTATTTTTCATTTATCATCTATTATTTCTTTATACATAGATTTATCTTGCAATATAATAACTCATCATTTGTTTAGTATTTCATTATAAGTTGTTGCACCATTTATCTCTATGTTTGTAGACATAGAGTTTCATTCATAAAGACGTTTTGTAATTTCTCAATTATCTTTATAATACATAGTAGAATTAAAATATGCTCATTGGTCTTCCACAAAAGCAATATTTTTATTTGTTCCATCTTTATTTACTAAAGATATAGGGTCTCATTTAGATGATGCGGATATTATTGTATCAGCAACTATGCTATCTAATACCTTTCATTCATTTGTTAATTTACCATCTAATACATCATTCATGGCTTTATTTATTTCTCCTTGATTATCTTTTATTGCACTTACTAAATCTTCTGGTTTAGTTATGTTTCATTCTTTAATAATCTTTAATATAACATCATCTCTAGCTTCTGTTATTGCTCATCTTAAACCAGTTACTTTGCCTATTGTATAATAGTTATATGGTAATATTTGATTAATTATGTCTTCTGATATTCAATACATTTGATGTGGACTATATGTACGAAGTTTTTGTATTACAGAATCCTCTAGTATTGAACCATCACTAACTCAATTAATTACGTGATTTATTAATTGTTTTCAATCCATTCATACCTGCATACCAATATATGCTTGTCTAGCAGAATAAACATCAAACTTAACTCATATAGGCAAATTATCTATTCACATTGATATTTGTATTGCATCTCATAATAATCACGAAGATTTGGCGTTTTTAACATTTGTTAGATACGAAAACAATACAGCTTTTTTTTCTTGTTTAGACATATCTTTAAAATCATACCATATATCTCATACTTTATATTGTTTAGTTGATTTAACTCATTTATATATTTTATCCATCATTTGAAAAGCCGTTTGAAAGTTTGCTTTTCATGAGGTTACATATTTATATATTAATACATCAGAAAAATTAGACAAGCTTCAGCCATACCTTATTAATTTATCCATCATTGTGCTTGTTATGTTTCAAGTTTGTGCAGTTCAAAATATATTTTCCATAGCCCTTTGATATGCCTCTGGTTTAGTTAATTTATCATTTTTTAACATGACATCTCAAACTAAAGCATCAAATCTATTATTTAAGTCGTCTACTAAATTTATTTCAGATATTGCGGACTTTCATTTTTTTCGTTCATTAAAAGCTCACAAGTCTTTAAATAAAGAAGAAGCTATTGCGTCTGTTTGTGATAAATATTCAAATTGTAATACCGCATTAACAGCAAACGCTTGTTTAACTTTTGTTAAATCATTCTTTGTTAATCATTTGGCTAATAGCTCTTTATCGTTATTTAAAGAAAGTTTATTAATTGTTTCATATATATTTCCAACTCAAGTATAATCTCAAAAGCTATTGATTCTATCAACAAGTCATTTTACATAATTAAACTTATCTATATCATTATAAGCTATCTTAACTCTCATATACGTATTTAACATATCTTTAGAACTTTTTGCTGCTATAATTTCCCTAGAAGAGCGTCATGCAAATCATGTTTCAAAAAGCTCCATTTGTTTAACAAATTCTTGAGCTATACTATCTTTATCTATAATATTATATATTATTTGATTTATTGTTTTAGCATTGGGACATTTTTTTTTAGCCATTATTCACAATTGATATCGGTTAAATTTAAATCTGATATTACAGATTCTGCTGCATTTTGTGTTAATCTTTGATTTAGTGGTAATTTCTCTATAACATTTTTAAGTTCCGCCTCTGGAAGTCATCAAATATCTTTAGCTTTTGCAAGTGAAGATATATATCAAGAATCTGTTTTAATAAATAGATTATCTATTGTTACTGGAACTCAAGATGTTTCTATATTTTGTTGTATTATTTTAATCTCTTCATCGTTATATATTTTTGAAGTATCTATTTTTAACACAGATTCAATAGTATTATCTGGATTTTTAATTAATTTATCTGTTCAATTATTTACTATAACCATAGAATTTCACACTCAAAGTTTAAATCATTTATTATAATTCATGTCTATTTGTTTTGCAATTACATCAGCAAAGCTAACTGTTCAATTCTTCGCTCATTCTAATTCTTTTCACATTAGAGTTGTATATTTAATTAACTCTTCTGGTATTCATTGTTTAACTAGTTCCTTTGCTCATTTCATATAATCTTGTAAAATTAATGTTTCCGTCAAAAGCTTAATTCACTTCTCATTTCTCATTATATGTATTCAAGCAGACAATCAAGTATTATATTCATTATATAAATTAAAGAAATCTTTTGCCATAGAGCTATCTTTCGGTTGTAATACTCAGTTAACATCTTTAAAATAATCTATATTTCAATCTTTAAGAAATGTTTCAAATCCAGTTCTCATTGCATTATCATTATTTAATATATCTTCTGTAATTCTTAAACTATTATTAAAAACAGAATATCATCTAGCCAATGAGCCTATTGTACTGGCTCATAAAGTAAACCACATATCAGTATTTGCATCATCATTAGTATATCATCGATTTGTTCTTCAAAAAATATATTCTCATATTAATTTATCTTGTATAGTATTATCAAGTAGTTCTTTTCAAAATGTACTTATTATTTCAGGACGAGTTGCTTTATACATTATGTCTTTACTTCTTCAAGCAGCTAATCATAAATCATCTGATACTTTTCATACCCTGAATAAAACATCATCTATGGAGCTTATAAGTTTATTTCATCAATTAATCAAGTCTTCTCATTTAGTATATATACTTGTTGCTTTTAGAAATTCAGAAGCCTTTGTCATATTGCCTAATAATCATACTATTCTTTCTGAATTTCATAGTTTAGTTGCAAGCTGTTCTATTTGTTTTATTTTTCCAATAGCAGTTCAAGCCTTTCAAGCCATCATTCACACTTCTCATATTAATGAAAGTGGATTTTTAAATAAGAAATAAGCCTGTGGTATAACTTCTCAATATTCATCTGTATAATTTATTACGTTGTTATATGCTTCTGATACGCTAATTCAACGCTTATTATAATTATCTAAATTAGTTTGTCATAATATAGATGATACGGAAAAATTAAATCAAATATTTGTATTTCCAAAAGTTAAATACTCTTGTGGTTTTTTTAATAAAGAAACTACTGTATTTTCTAGTAAATTTGCAACTCATCATACGGCTCACTCTATATTATCTAATATTGGTGTATAATAGTGATAATCTTGGGATTTTGTTCTTGCATATTCTTTATATTGTTCAGACATAAAATCTATTCATGACTTTCAAGGAACTCACCGCTGCTGTACGCTAATATATTCTTTTTTTCATCAAACATCTAAATATTGCAGCGGTTCTGTAATAATATCTGCTATAATACCAGCAATTGCATTTCTATTTCATGATTTTATTATTGTAGATATGTCTCAATAAGAAGAATATGTAGTTTTTCATTTATCTATCATTTCTTTTTGTAGAAATTCTTTTCATCATGCCAGTTCTGCCTCAGCTTGTGTTGCATAATCTCATATATTAGAACCAACATAATTATTAAATCTTGTCTGTATTTCTCATGACTTTCTTCAATTATTTAATAATTGTAATCATATTGATTTTATTTGTGCTTGGTCTTCTGCGTTATTTCATTTTAGATTTAATATTTGGTCTGACGCAGCTATTAAGTTTTGATTTCTTTCAGACCGATTATTAATATTTAAATTTAAAGATTGCTCATACTCTACTTTTTTTACTATATCTCAATCATTATTTGCTTTTAATATTTTAGCATTAATATCTGGAAATCTATCTTTAGCCGCAGCCTCATTTGCTTTATCTGCTAAGGTAGATTTTTTATTATATTCATCAAACTTACTTTGATAATCACTAGGATAGTATTTCTTATAGAAATCTAGTCTTTGGTTTTTCTTATCTTCTCTAACGAGTTGTTCAATATTAATTACTTCCGTAGACCTTTGTTGTGCAAAATCTATAAAAGATTGAGCCTGTTCATCTGTTACTTCTTTTCAATTAGAATATAATCCTAGATATTGTTTTGCTTTTTTAATTCATTCTTGTTGTACAAAGTCTAAAGAATTAGACATAGCAATTACTTTTTCGTCTCAAGTTAATGCTTGGATTTCGGGATTAGTATTTAGCGAATTAACTATTGCCTCTTGATTATTATATATTCATAATTGAGACATTGCGTCTGTATTTAATATTTCTTTATCAGACGCTATTTTAGTAACATCAAATCAAGCATCATTTAAATTTTTAAAAAAGTTTTCATAATCCCTATTAACCGTATATTGGTCTTGATAGCTTTTATATTTATCAACATTTTTTGCAAAGTCTCATCATTCTCATGATTGAAATTTTGATGCAAAATAAGAAA